>NZ_NFHA01000002.1:0-219089 GCF_002159225.1 Flavonifractor sp. An91
TACCATCTGGCTGGCCGCCGTTTTAATTTTGAGATGCTCAGCGGCTTGATTTTGTATTGCATTTTTTCGCCTCCCTAAAAATCTGAAATTTCTACTTGACTTTTATTAGCAGGTCTTTCCGTTCCGCGGGCCGGCTCTGTGGCCGAAACCCACATTTGCACAGCAAAAAAGGGTACAGGTCCTTCCCCCGTCCCCTCCTGCAAGCCACTCTGTTCTTCGCCCTTCATTATAACTTGAATCGCATATTTTAGCAATGGATTTTTCAGCATTCCGGGCAATAATAAATACGGACATCCAAGGAAGGGAGCTGAGCAAATGACTAATCACACCTTTTTAGGCGGCATGGGCCTTGGCATTCTGGCCGGGGCCGCTATGGGCATGGCGGTAGCCGCCAAGGGGATGCAGAATCCCAAAATGCGCCGCATGGCCAAAAAGGCCACCCGGAAGATGGACCAGATGAAGGATGATCTGGCCGACACCATGGGCTTTTAAGCCAAAAACAGCAAAAAAGACCGCCGTTGGCGGTCTTTTTTGCTGCAATTACTCAGTAGAGCTGCCGGATCAGCTCCGCACAGCGGTCGATGCCCAGGGTTCCGCTGTTGAGGGTAAGGTCATAGTTCTGGGCGTGGCCCCACTTCATATCGGTATAGAACCGGTGGTAGGCCGCCCGGCGCTTATCCTTCTCTTTCAGCCGCTGCTCCGGAGAGGCCTCCCGCTCCCCGTACACCTCCACGATCCGTTTGGCCCGGAAGGCCATATCCGCGTGGATAAATACCCGCAGGCAGTCGGCCTTGTCCCGAAGGATATAGTCGGCACACCGGCCCACAATAACGCAGGATTCCTTCTCCGCCAGTTCGGTAATGATCCTGCACTGGATCTTCCTGATATAGTCCTCGTTGGTGGGGCCCGCAGTACCGTGGGCAAAGGCAGAGGCCAGTATCCCGCCGGGGGCATACTCCCCCGCCTCCTTGATATAATTTTTATGAAAACCGCTCTCCGCCGCAATCTTCTCAATCAGCTCACTGTCATAGCAGGCAATGCCCAGAGCTTCGGCCACCTTTTTGCCAATGGTACGGCCGCCGCTGCCAAATTCACGGCTGATGGTGATGATCCGGTTTTTCATGATTGATCCACTCCTTTTATGCGATCTCAGGCGCTTCGGATTGCAGCCGGTGCTCCCGCTTCAGGTGGTTGTGCTCATGGATCAGCAGGCCCAGAGAGAGCAGGAAGGCCAGGCCGTCGGCTACAGGGCCGGTCCACAGCACCCCCTCCACCCCCAGGAACAGGGGCAGGATCAAAGCCGCGGGCACAAAGAAAATGATCTGACGGGCCAGGGAGAGAATGGCGGACTTGACAGGCTTGCCCACCGCCTGGAGATAGACTGCCGCCACCGTCTGGAACCCGGTAAGGGGGCAGAGCATCAGGAAAATGCGGAAGGCCTTTACAGCAAACTCGTTATAAAGCCCCTCCTCGGAGCCAAACAGCATGACTACGCTCATGGGCGCGAACTGGAAAATCAAAAAGGCTACGATGGACACCACCTCAGAGGCGATGAGGGAAATTTCCAGGGCTTTTTTCACCCGCTTGAAGTTCTTGGCACCGTAGTTGAAACCGATGATGGGCTGGGTACCGGTGGCGATGCCCAGCAGAATGGCAATCATGATCTGGTTGACCTTCATCACAGGTGATGGCAAACTGGGTGATAAAGCTGCTCAGGCCGAAGGTAAGGATATTGCCGCAGGTCCGGCCGTTCAGGCGGAAGGAGGCGGCATCAGGATGGACGGTCTTGAACCGGGGCAGATAGACCGCCGACACCACAAAGGAGGCCACCTGCCCGATCACCGTAGCGATGGCAGCACCCTGTACCCCCATATGAAAAACAAAGATAAAGACCGGGTCCAGAATCACGTTGAGGACCGCACCGATGATCATGGAAAACATGGCGTATTTGGGGCTGCCATCCACACGGATCATGGAATTGATGGCGGCTGATATCATCATAAAAGGCAAACCGAGGCCAATGATGAAGCCATACTCCAAGGCCAGAGACCGCAGCAGGTCGGTTGCGCCGAAGAGGGTCAGGATCGGGTCGATGAACAGCAGGAACACCACAGCCAGGACGATGCTGACCACGGTCACCAGGGCAACCGCGTTGCCCACGCCCTTCTTGGCCACGTCCACCTTGCCCTCACCCAGCTTCAGGCTCAGGAAGGCCGCGCCGCCGTTGCCGATCATCATAGCCAGTGCCAGGGCAATGATGGTGATGAGAAACACCACATTGGTGGCGCCGTTGCCCAGGTAGCCTACGCCCCAGCCGATGAATATCTGGTCCACGATGTTGTACAGGGAATTGACCAGCAGGGCAATGACGCTGGGAACGGCAAATTTCAGGATCAACCGGCCAATGGGCTCCGTGGCAAAGGGACTCTCGCGCTCTGGTACTTCTTTTTCCATCTTGACTTGCGCTCCTTTTAGGTAACTAGTTACTTATTTAGCGATAAAAAAGCAGGCAGCGCGCTTGAGTTATCTCCTCAGCACACTGCCTGGGAATTCACTTTTTCTGACCGAAAGGGTCACTCCAGATCGATATTGCTCAAGATCAGATCAATGGCCTCCCCCAGCATTTCCTTTTGCTGGGGCGTAAAATCCCGGCACAGCTCCTCCAATACCTCCCTGTCCTGCTCCAGAATGGTCTCATGGATTCCCGCAGAGCGCTCGGTACAGGTAATTTTCTTATATCGCCGGTCCTTCTCACTGGGCACGCACCGGACCAGGCCCTTGCTCTCCAGCCGCTGGAGCATCTTGGTCATAGCTGGATGGGTCACGTGCTCAATGTGCTCCAGGTCGTTTTGGTGGATCTCCTCTTTCCCGG
This sequence comes from Flavonifractor sp. An91, assembly GCF_002159225.1. Classification (NCBI taxonomy): domain Bacteria; kingdom Bacillati; phylum Bacillota; class Clostridia; order Eubacteriales; family Oscillospiraceae; genus Flavonifractor; species Flavonifractor sp. An91. Next base: position 2,873 of record NZ_NFHA01000002.1, read on the forward strand.
CCGCCTCCAGACGGCTCACCGATCCCAGTACCCGCAGCTGGGCCCAGGTCAGACCCATGTCAGCTGCCTTCTCATCCATCCGCCTGCGGAATTCCCGGCTGATAACTGCGATCTTCAGGCCAAAGGGCATCCTTCCCGTCATACTTCCACCTCATCCAAATAAGTAACTAGTTACATATTATATCACTTCCTGCGGTTTGTCAAGGCGGCTGGTCACATCAGCCGTAAAATCTCCCGCTTGAGCCGGGCGATAATCCGCTTTTCCAGCCGGGAGATGTAGGACTGGGAGATGCCCAGGCTGTCGGCCACCTCCTTCTGGGTGCGCTCCGGCTTGCCGTCCAGGCCGAAGCGGAGGGTGATGATATGCCGCTCCCGCTCCTCCAGCCGCTCCAGAGCGTCGGAGAGCAGCTTGCGGTCCACATCCTCCTCGATGGGTTTCATCACCAGATCGCTGTCAGTGCCCAGAATGTCGGAGAGCAGCAGTTCGTTGCCGTCCCAGTCGGTATTTAGCGGCTCGTCAAAGGATACCTCGCTTTTCAGATTGGTGGTCTTGCGCAGATGCATCAAAATCTCATTTTCGATACATCGGGAGGCATAAGTAGCCAATTTGATGTTTTTGGCAGGCTGGTAGGTGTTGATGGCCTTGATAAGCCCGATGGTGCCGATAGAGATGAGGTCCTCAATACCTACCCCCGTATTTTCAAACCGGCGGGCGATATACACCACCAGCCGCAGGTTGCGCTCGATAAGCTGGGATTTCACCCCCTCGTCCCCCTCATCCAGGCGGCGGATGAGTTCCGCCTCCTCATCCCGGGACAGTGGGGGCGGCAGGGTGTCGCTCCCCCCGATGTACATGATTTTGCCCGGCAGCCTCAGCCCCAGCCGCGCCAGCAGCTTTTGTATGCGCCCATACCAGCGCGTCTTCCAGCTCTTCATAGCCATCCTCCTTTATGCTCCGATGAGGGCACAGTAGCCGCCCCCGTCGGTGAGCCCGGTGGGCGACAGCGCCACCAGCAAAGGACCGTAGTCCTCCCCGCCCACCTTTACCTTGTCACTGCGCAGGGCCAGCAGCAGCCCGCACTCTACCCCCACCGCCTGATAGGACAACAGCCGGCACCGCAGACCTGCGTTGCTCAGCCGCTCCAGAGCTGCGGAAGGGTCGCGGAGCTCTGCCTGGCAGGGGGCGGTCCCCGGCGGAAACAGGGCCTTTACCTTCTCCCCCTCCGCCACCAATACCGGCCTGCCGGTGGCCGGGTCGGTGAGGGTGTTGCCCGTATCTACCAATGCGGTGAGGACCGCCCGTCGTCCCCCCAGCTCCACGACTGCCGGGGCCAGCTCCCGCCGGGAGCTGTGGCGGGCGGCACGCTGAAAGAGCAGGGTAACAAGCCCATAGCACCCCGCCGCCGACAGCAGCACCAACTTTAAATCAAGAGGAGACGCCAACACCCCATTGGCCATGGTAAGGCTGCGGCTGCCCAGCATCTGAAGGGCAAAGATACCTCCGCCAAAGGCAGCGGACACCACAAAGAACACCAGGCACACCCGCAGCAGCCGCCGGCTGCCGCCGTAGCCGATCAGTACCGTCAGCACCCCCACCCCCACTTTACACAGGGGATGGACCAGAAAGCCCAGCCCCGGCAGGAACACCGCCCCGGCGTAAGCCGCCCCCAGGGCGGCCCCCAGGGCCAAACGCCTCCGGCGGAGTATCTCCCCCGCCAGCCGTCCGGCAGCCAGCAGCAGCAGATAGTCCACCACAAAATTCAGCAAAAACACCTCGTCCAGATAGACCACCGTCATGCCGCTCCCCCCTTCCGGCGTGCAGCTACCTCCGCGCGAATAAACCGCATCGTGGTTTATTCAGCAGGCATTATTATATCTGCCTGTCTCCATAAAAAAGGTCAAATCCGGGACAGGGCACAAAAATGGCCCGCCGTGGATTGAATCTCCACGGCGGGCCATATTATGACAGGATTCGATCGGATCAGACAGTGAGCAGAGGCGCCCGGCTCTTGATAAGCTCGGTAAGGGGCGGGCCCCAGGAGATTACCTCCAGGCCCATGTCCCGCAGGTCCTGCTCCACGCCCAGTTCTCGGGCGCAGGTGACGCAGGCGGAGAAAGCCACCCCCTGCTCCATAGCCAGGGCGATGCGCTCCCGAACCGCCGGGTCATGGGCGGCCAGGGCCGCCGTGTCCCCCCACAGGATGACGGTCACCTTCTCCCACCAGCCCCGGACCAAGCTGTTGACGGCATACATCAGCACCATCTTGTCAAAGACGGTGGGGTCGGCGTTGGTCCATAAAATATGCAGATGATTTTCGTCCATAGTCACTTTCCTCCCACCAGTTCCGCCATAGCGGCGCACAGAGCCTGCATCTCCTGGTCAGTGCCTACGGTGATCCGCAGATAATCCCGGATGCGGGGCTTGTCCCACCAGCGGACCAGAATCCCCCGCTGTCGCAGGCCGTCCAGCAGCTCCTTTGCGGGCACATCGGGATGGGAGACAAAGAGGAAATTGGCGGCGGAGTCGGTGACAACAAAGCTCAGCTTCTTCAGGTGGACAGCGGTACACTCCCGGGTGTTCTGGATCTTCATAGAGGTGGCCCGCAGATAATCCCGGTCCCGCAGGGCCCCCTCGGCTCCCGCCAGTGCCAGGCGATCCAGGGTATAGGAGTTAAAGGAGTTCTTCACGCAGTTGAGGGCGGCGATCAGCTCCTCGTTGCCCATGGCAAAGCCCACCCGCAGTCCGGCCAGGGAGCGGGATTTGGACATGGTCTGTACCACCACCAGGTTGGGATAGCGGTCGATGAGCTCCACAGCGGAGTGGGCGCCGAAGTCCACATAGGCCTCGTCCACCACCACCACAGCATCGGGGTTGGCCTCCAGCACCGCCCGGATGCCGCACAGGGACAGCTCCCGTCCAGTGGGGGCGTTGGGATTGGCAATCACTACGCCGCCGTTGGGCTCCAGGAAAGGCTCCAGAGGCAGAGCAAAATGCTCGTCCAGCGGCACCTCCCGGTAGGTCAAGCCGTACAGGTCGGCATAGACGGGGTAAAAGCTGTATGTAATATCCGCGAAGAGGATAGGCCGGTCCGGGTCAAAGAAGGCCTGAAAACACATAGCCAGCACCTCGTCGGAACCGTTGCCCACAAAGATCTGGGAGGGTTTCAGGCCGTAAGTGGCCCCCAGCAGCTCCCGCAGGGTGGTGCAATCCGGGTCGGGATAGAGCCGCAGGGTGTCGCAGGCCGCTTCCCGGATGGCGGCCAGGGCCATGGGAGAGGGCGGATAGGGGTTCTCATTGGTGTTCAGCTTAATGAATTTCCGGTCCCGGGGCTGCTCCCCCGGCACATAGGGGGTCAGTGCTCTGGCCCGCGCGCTCCAATACTGGTTCATGTCTCGTCCTCCCCCGGCCGAATGATCTTCTTAATGCTTTTTTCCGCCTTGCTCCGGGGGATCATCAGTTCATGTCCGCATCCCGCGCACCGCAGGCGGAAATCCATCCCTACCCGCAGCACCTGCCACCGCCGGCTGCCGCAGGGGTGCTCCTTCTTCAGCTCCAGCACGTCGCCCACGTGGATGTCCATAGGTCCTCCCCCTTTTTGCTTCACTTTATCCGTGTAAAGAATATTATAAATTCCCGGTCCCCCTCTGTCAATTCAAGGTTCCCCATTGCATATCATTGTCTGGTAAGAAAAAAATCACCCCAACGCAGAAAGGATTTGGTCATATTGACGAACCGTTTTCCACCCGAGGGGCGGCTGCTCCACACCCCGGAAAATCAGGCTGCCTGCGCCGACGCCCAAGGGCTCAGGCAGGCTATGGAGTCGGAGGCGGTGCTGGAGGGGACCGCCCTGCTGTGTACGCCGGAGCACGATCTCGTCGTGGCCGTAGGCCCCTATCGGGGGCTCATTCCCCGGACGGAGGCCGCCCTGGGCATTGCCGAGGGGGTCACCCGGGACATTGCCATCCTCTCCAGAGTTGGCAAGCCAGTTTGCTTTACAGTCACTTCTATGGAGGAATCCGACGGGGAGCCCCGCCCCCTGCTCTCCCGGCGGCGGGCCCAGCAGAAGGCGCTGTCCTACCTGCTGGAGCACTGGAAGTCCGGTCAGGTCATTTCCGCCCGGGTCACCCATCTGGAGCCCTTTGGCGCCTTTGTGGACATAGGCTGCGGGGTACCCTCCCTCATTGGGGTGGAAAATATTTCGGTGTCCCGCATCCCCCACCCCGCCGTCCGGTTCCGGGTGGGGCAGGACATTCTGGCGGCGGTGCTGGACCTGGACCCGGCCCTGGGCCGGATCTACCTGACCCACAAGGAGCTGCTGGGCACCTGGGCAGAGAACGCCGCCCCCTTCCAGCCGGGCATGACGGTGCCGGGGGTGGTGCGTGGGGTCAAGGACTATGGCGTGTTCGTGGAGCTGACCCCCAACCTGTCCGGGCTGGCAGAGCAGGACTGCCGCCTCACCGAGGGCGCTCGGGTGTCGGTGTACATCAAGGCCATCCTGCCCGAGCGGATGAAGATCAAGCTGCTGGCCATTGAGCCCCTGCCTCCATTGGGAGACCCCCAGCCTCTCCACTACTTCATCCGGGAGGGACGGCTGGACCACTGGAAATACGCACCCCCCGGCTGCGTGAAGGTGGGCGCCGAAACCATCTTTGCCGACTGAGCAAGCCCCCGGACAGCTTTTGCTGTCCGGGGGCTTCTGTTATTGCCCATCCCTCCTTGGGTATGATAAAATCGTAAGAAATACGAAAGGTTTCCTCCCCGACTTTGAAAGAAACCTCTGCTATGCTGTACCCATGGAGGGATCAATATGAATGAAGTCATTCTTGTGGTGGACGACGACGCCGAGATCGTCCGCGCCATCGCAATTTTGCTGGAAAAAGAGGGCTACCGGGTGCTGAAGGCCTACAACGGCCTCCAGGCCCTGGATCTGGCTATGGACCCGTCTCTGCGGCTCATCCTGATGGACGTGATGATGCCTAAGCTGGACGGGCTGTCTGCCGTGCTCAAGATCCGGGAGCAGCGCAACCTGCCCATTCTCATCCTCAGCGCCAAGGGAGAGGATACCGACAAAATCCTGGGCCTGTCCATGGGGGCGGACGACTATATCGCCAAGCCCTTCCACCCCCAGGAGCTGGTGGCCCGGGTGCGCAGCCACCTGCGGCGGTACACCCAACTGGGGGACGTAAACGCTCCCAGCCAGAAGGCGGAACTGGTCACCGGGCGGCTGTGCTACCTGCCCGACCAAAAGACGCTGCTGGCTGACGGCGTGCCGGTGCGGCTCACCGCCACCGAGCTGAAGATCGTGGACCTGCTGATGCGCAACCTGGGCCGGGTGTTCCCCGCCGAGGAGATCTACCGCCGGGTGTGGAACGAGGAGCCCTATTCCGCAGAAAACACGGTGATGGTGCATATTCGCCGCATTCGGGAGAAAATCGAGCTCAATCCCAAAGAGCCGGAATATTTAAAGGTGGTGTGGGGCATTGGATACAAAATCGAGAAGCATTAAGCCCGCCTTGGCCTTTTGGGCCCTGTTTTTCGGCGTCAATCTGCTTATACTGGCCCTGGCCGCCGGTTATTCAGCAGTCCACACCCTGGGCTGGCACGGCATCAGCGACGCTTTCCAGTCCGATTATCAGAATACCGCCGACTTTCGGCGCACCATCTCACAGTGGTTTTACAGCTTTGCCGACCCGGACTGGCAGGAACATTACCAGCTGAGCGATCAAAATCTGCTCTACAAGGTAACCAGAGACGGTCAGACGGTGACCACCAACGCCGACGGCCTCTCCCCCGACGCCCTGCCGGAGGGATACAACTTCCTGCTCTATTTTAACGGGGAGACCGTCACCATTCAAAAGGACGGCCAGGAAATAGACATTTACGGCGACGGCTACTACCGGGAGGAGGACCAGTGGAACCTGCCCGGCTACCGCAATATACCGGTCCCCCAGTCCTACGCCGGGCTCACCATCACTATGGCTGTGGCCAAAGAACCGGTGGCCTATATTGCGGACACCGCTGCTCTGACCGGCGATGTCATAACTGACAGCGGCCTCTACTCCACAATGGATTATGCCGCCCGCCTGCAGTTTCCCCTGATCCTGTTCGTGGTGGTCCCGCTGGCGGTGGGAGCTGTGCTGCTGCTCTGGTCCATCCTGTGGCACAAACACAAGGTACGGGCAGACCAGGCCATCGCTTGGTTCACCGGAAAGATCTGGCTAGAGGTCAAGCTGGTGCTGCTCATTCCCTTTTTTCTGGCCTGCATCGCCGCCTTTTTCTGTCTGGTGAGCCTGTATACCGCTCATTATTACACCATCTGGTTCTATCTGTCGGTACCGGTGGCCCTATGGTGGGCCTACCTCTACCTCAACGACCTGCGATACAACTTCGGCCACATCACCGCCAACAGCCTGTGCGCCCTTCTGGCCCGGCTGTACCGGGGCGGGGAGCTGTCCTGGCCCGCCGGACAGCGGATGATGCGCCGCTCTGCCCTACAGTTCCTGGCGGCTGTGCCCTTTATTCTGGGCTGTATCGTGGTCTTTTTTCTTCTGTTCGGCCCCACCATGTCCCGCCTCCCTATTTTCTTTCTCCTGTTGCTGCTGGCCCTGGCAGGGCTCTTCCTCATCGCCGCCCAGCTGTGGCTCATGAGCCAGAACCGCCGCACCGCCGCCGATGTGGATGCCCTGCTCTCCCGCATCCAGGCCGCTGGGACTGGTCAAGCCTCCGCCGCACCTCTGCCCCAAGATTCTGATCTGCGGGCTGCGGTGGAGGGGCTGGACCAGATGGAGGTACGGTTGAAAGACGCCCTGTCTGAGCAGATGAAGAGTGAAAAGCTGAAGCTGGAGCTCATCACCAACGTGTCCCACGATCTCAAGACCCCCCTCACCTCCATGGTGAGCTACACCGAGCTGCTGCGGCAGGAGGAGGACCTGCCTGACCATGTTCGGGACTATATTCTGGTGCTCTATCAAAAGACTCTGCGGCTCCAGGCCATGGTGCAGGATGTGTTTGACGTGAGCAAGGCGGCCACCGGCAACCTGCCGGTCACCATACGGCCCCTGGACTTTGCCAAGCTGCTCCGCCAGACTCTGGCCGACCTGGACGAGGACATCCAGGCCTCCGGCCTTGCGCTCCGCTCCAATCTGCCCGATGGACCGGTGTGGATTATGGCTGACGGGGACCGGCTGTACCGGGTGTTCCAGAACCTTATTGGCAATGCCCTGAAATATGCTCTGGACGGCTCCCGGATCTACCTCACCCTCTCCGTGGAGGGGGACAGGGCCGCCGCTGTCATTCAGAACACCTCCCGGGAGGAGCTTCCCTACGGCGTGGACTTCACCGAGCGCTTTGTCCGGGGGGACCAGAGCCGCACCGATGGGGGCAGCGGCCTGGGCTTGTCCATTGCCCGTACCTTTACCGAGGCCTGCGGCGGTTCCTTCTCCATCCGCACTCAGGCCGATCTGTTCACCGCGTCAGTAACCTTCCCCCTGACCCAGACCAGACCCCAACCGGAGGTGTCACCATGAAACGAGTGACTTTGCTTCTGCTGTCCCTTCTGCTGCTGGCGGGCTGCGCCCCCAAGGAACCCACCACAGACGCCTCCGCCATCGATCTGGGAGGCGTGGTGGCGGAGTCCCAGCCGGAGGAATTCTACAATGGCCTGACGCCTCTCTCCAGCGAACTGGACCCAGAGGGGCTGGAGGCCTATCTGACGGCGGCCTACGGCCTGGACCGGGAGGACTGGGTGGACGCCGTAGCAGCCTACTCTGAAGGGCTCCAGGCCTATGAGCTGGCGGTGATCCAGCTGGCTGACGGCGTGGATGCCGGATCGGCGGAGGAGCTGCTGCTGGCATATCTGGAAGGCCGCCAGGCCGACTTTACAGGCTACGCCCCCGACCAGGCTGCCCTGGTGGAGGACGCTCTGCTGCTCCGGCAGGGACGCTGGCTTCTGCTGGCCATCTGCCCCGATCCCGAGGCCGCCAAGGATGCCTTCCTGACCCGCTTTGACGGCGAGACCTCCCAGACAGCGGCCCGCCCCTATACGGTGGAGCGGGACAGCCGGGGCTATGTGGTCTTTGATCCTCCCAATGAGGAGGAGATGCCCCTCTACGACACCGCCCCTGTGGTGGAGGCCTACCGCACTGGGGATACCTCCGCCCTGTCCGAAGAGGACGCCGCCATTCTGGAGATATGCCGGCAGGTGCTGGAGGCGGAGATTGACAACGATATGTCCCCGGCGGAGCAGGAACTGGCGGTCCACGACTGGATCATTGACCACGCCGCCTATGACGAGACCCATTCCTCCCCCAACCGCAGCCATCCCTACGGCCTTCTGGTGGAGGGGCAGGCCATCTGCATGGGGTACGCCAACACGTTCCAGCTGTTTATGGACCTGCTGGATATCCCCTGCGTCACGGTGATCGGGGCCTCCAGCGACTCCCGGCAGGACCACGCCTGGAACCTGGTACAGCTGGATGGGGACTGGTACGCAGTGGACACCACCTGGGACGATCCTCTGGGCGGCTTTGTGGATGTACCCGCCGCCAATGAGTCTGGGCACCACACTTACTTTAATGTGACCAGCGATTTTCTCCGGCAGACCGACCACCAGTGGGACTACGACGCCGTCCAGGAGGCGGAGGGTACTTGCTGGACCTGGCGGCACCTCACCCGGAGACGCTGAAACGCAAAAAATGGCTGCCGGCGGCAGCCATTTTTTGCGCTCAGACAGGATTTTTCCCGGCCCCGGGGGCGCCCCCCACGGTATAGCCGTTGACGGTGAGGTAGGCCACCTTGGCCCCCAGATCGTCAGTCACCTCCACGGCATAGAGGCAAGTGGTACGGCCGGCCTTCAGGCATCTGGCTTCAGCGATCAGGGTGCTCCCCCGGGCGGCGGAGAGAAAGCTGACCGACACCTGCTGGGTAACGGTGATACGGTCACTGAATCCGTTGGCAGCCACCGCAAAGGCAAAGTCGGCCAAGGTGAACACCGCGCCTCCCATAGGGGCGGAGTTGGCGTTCAGGTGAACCGGCCGGATGGGCATCACGCACACCGCCCGTCCGGGCTCGGCCTCCCGGATGGCAGCGCCGGCGGCCTCGGTGGCAAAACGGTCCCCTGCAAAGCGGCTCCGGATCTCATTCAGCTCAGGCATAGATCAATCTCCTTTCCTGCGACATCATCAGAGTAAAAACAAAAGGACATCCTTTCGGATGTCCTTTCATCTGGTGCGAGTGGCCTTATAGGATTTATCTCAGAAAGCAAGTAATATCAATGGTTTGAGGGCAATCGACAAACAGTATTTACAGTCAAAAATCAAATATCACAAACCGATTTTTAAGGGCGTTCCGTTTTGGAGCGCCCTTTTCCTATTGGAGGAGGTAGCATTGATTGCGTGATAAGATTGACCCTTTTCAGCCCCCTTCTTCTGAATCCCATACCTCTCAGCAGAATGAGACTGTGGTGCGTCTGCCGCTCACAGACCTGCACCCCTTTAAGGGCTACCCCACCCTCCGGGGCGTCATGCCCCGGAACCAGCCCTATCTGGTGCGGGACGACGACCCCACCATGATTCAACTTGTGGCCCGCATCAAAGAACGGGGTGTCACTTACCCCGGCGTGGTCCGCCCGGACCCGGAGGGCGGGTATGAGATCATCTCCGGCCAGCGGCGGCACCGGGCCAGTGAGCTGGCAGGCATCCCGGATATGCCCGTTATCGTCCGGGACTTGGACGACGAGGAAGCTGTCACAGAAATGATAGACAGCAACGTGAACCGGGAGGACGTGCTGCCCAGTGAGCGGGCCTGGGCCTACCGTATGCGCCTGGAGGTGGAAAAAAGGCGGGCTGGACGGCCTGAGAAAAATTCGCCGAAAATTTCGGCGAATTTCCGCAGCGACGATGAGGTGGGGAAATCCCTGGGCATCAGCGGGGACACCCTGCGTAATTATATCCAACTCACAGAACTGCGGCAGGAGCTTATGGACAAGGTAGACGCCCAGGAGATCGGCCTGTCCATCGCCTATCAGATCGCCGCCCTCACCAAAGACGAGCAGGTGCTTTTGCTGGACGCGATGGAGTATTCGCTGAACACACCTTCGCTCTCCCAGGCCCAGCGGCTGAAAAAAGCCAGCAAGGAAGGGACGCTCTCGCTGGAAATCATGCGGAGTGTGCTGTCGGAGGAGAAAAAGGCGGAGACGGAGAAGGTCAGCTTCCCCATGGACACCATCCGCAAATACTTCCCCCGGTCCTATACTCCCAAGCGGATGCAGGAGACCATCATCAAACTGCTGGAGGCATGGCAGAAGAAGCGCCAGCGCAGTCAGGAGCGATAATTCAATACTGGGAGCACAGCCGGACCACATTGATGTTGTCCGGCTTTTTTTGCGCCCAAAATCAGGAGGACACCATGTTTATCTGCACATTTCGATATAAGCCGGAGCACGTCGCTTGCCATCTCTGCACCGAGTATAGCCGCAAGCGTGGCTGCACCGCCCAGGGCTGCCCCTGGCTGGCCGAGCGGATTGAGGCCGGTGTGGTGGGCTATTATGAGGCCGTCCAGGAGACCTTTGGGCAGCAAGGTATTCTGCCCGTCCGCCTCTGGCCTCTGATTGCCGGCTTTCCCGGCACCCTCTGGCGGGACGGCCAGCACCCGGAACGGATGGAGCGGGCCAAGGCCCGCCTGGGCTATTACCGCCGTCGAGACACCCCGGCCTACTACGCCGCCCTGTTCCTGCTGACCTCCAGCGCGGAGCTGTGGCGGAGGACCGCCAACTGCTTCTACCGGCAGGGCTTCGAGGCCGCCTACGCGGACCGCCGGGAGATTTCCCTCCAAAACTACGTCCTCCTGGCAGCGGCGCGGGACCTCTATGGCGGCACGGTTCCCACGTCCCAGGACCTGCCAGACAGGGACATTGTGGACGACGAGACCCTGCGCCTGATCGTCAACGCCACCCTGATTGCCCGGTATGGGCTGCCCGCCTTGAACATCCGGGAACGGAGGTCCCAGCTATGAGGCGGTTCACGACGCGGGGCCACGACCTGCTGGCCGTGGAGCGGTTCCGGGACGACACCCGGCACATGGTTGAGTTTGAGGTTTTGAAAGACGGAAACCCTATCGGCCTGCGGGGTGAAACCGCCCGATTGTTTCTAAGTGAGGACGATTACCAGCGGGCGCTCAGGAGCGCGGCGCTGCGGGAAATCCGTATCACCCGCCATGACCTGGTGGTGGAGGGCCACCTGATCCGGCCAAAAAAGAAAAAACATCGCTGATTTACGAATGAGGAGGAATTTTTATGTACGATATGGACCGTTTGGAAGCGGAGATTACCAGCTTGTTTCACGCCCGCATGGATGGGCACACGCCGGAGGAAATCCGGCAGTTCCTGGGCGGCATTGACTTCCACGCCCTGACCCAGGCCGTGCGGGACAAGGCCCGGACGGTGTATGCCTACACCACCCAGGGCCAGCATGAGAAGTCTTTCAACTATCGGGGGGAGGAGCTGTTCCACCAGCGGGCCACCCGGCTGTATGTGGAGGACGACCAGAGCACGGCAGAGATCGCCGTCACCACCCGGACGATGGAGCTGTGGCTGCTGGAGGACATGAGCCTGGTGGCCGTGGCCTGCGTCGCTGTGGACTACGAAGATGGCGGGTATGTCACGGAGTACCGGGCCATCAAGGGCGGCCCGGCGGAGAGCGAGATGTGCCTGGACCTGGAGGAACTGGCCCAGGACCTGGATCAAATGTGCTGGCCCTGCTACGAGTGTGAGCAGCCGGTCTATGAGCTGTAAGCGGAAAAGGAGGTCTGAGAGAGGCGTGCCCATAAATGGGCGCTGCCGTTACACCCAAAGATGATTTTCACGCCATCAGCCTGAGTGGAGGCAAAGATTCCACCTGTCTTGCTCTGCTGATGATCGAGCGCGGTCTGCCCGTTGACGCGGTGATTTGGGCGGATACCGGCATGGAGTTCCCGGAAATGTACGACCACATTGCCAAGGTGGACGAGTATCTGTACCGGGAGCGGGGCCTGCACATCACCGCCCTGCGCTCCCCCAAGAGCTTCGAGTACATGATGTTCGACGAGCCCAAGCAGAAGCCCTCCGCCCTGGAGAACCGGGCGCGGCTGGGCGTTCCGCCCTATGGCAACGGCTGGCCGGGCATCAAGGTCCGCTGGTGTACGGGCCAGCTCAAGACCCACCAAATCAGCAAGGAGCTCAACCGCCTCAAGGGCCGGCACCGCCTTCAACAGTATGTGGGCATCGCGGCAGACGAGGCGTGGCGGTGCAAGGGCCTCCATTACCCTCTTGTGGAGTGGGGTATCACCGAGGCCCAGGCCCTGCAAATCTGTTATGACCGGGGCTTTGACTTCGGCGGCCTCTACGAGATTTACCACCGGGCCTCCTGCTGGTGCTGCCCCTTCCAGCGGATTGGGGAGCTGCGGAGCCTGCGGCGGCACCACCCGGAGCTGTGGGCGCGGCTGCTGGACCTGGACAACCGGGCCAGGGCACAGTTCGGCCCCGGTCCCCTGGGGCAGTTCAAATCCAACTGGAGCGTGGCACGGCTGGAGGAACGGTTTGCCCGTGAGGAGGCGCAGACCGCCCCCATCCAGCCCAACGCCCCCAATGACACAAGGAAGTGAATCAAATGGCAGTTTTCCGCATTGAACGGACGCGGGACTACACCGTAATGAGCAACCACCACCTCAAGGACAGCGCCCTCAGCCTCAAGGCCAAGGGGCTGCTGTCCATGATGCTCTCCCTGCCGGAGGAGTGGAACTACACCACCAGAGGGCTGGCAAAAATCTGCAAGGAGGGGGTGGACGCCATCGGCGGGGCGCTGAAGGAGCTGGAAAAGGCGGGCTACATCGTCCGCCGCCAGCTGCGCGGCCCCGGCGGGCGCATCAGCGACACCGAGTACACCATCTACGAGAAGCCCCGCCCCGCTGCGGAGGAACCGCCAGAGGAACCGGGACCAGATACGCCTCCGCCAGATACGGATTCACCAGATACGGAAAACCCGTATCTGGTGGAGCCGGATATGGTAGGACCGGATACGGATATGCCCGCAGAATTAAATACTAAGAGATCAAATACGAAAAAATCAAATACTCATCGAGCAAATACTCATTCCTTCCTTCCTCCCACGCCTCCGGCGGAGGGAAGGACGGACGTGTATGAGAAGCGAGAGGAAATTCGGGAGCAGATTGAGTATGACCTCATCTGCACCTCCATCAACCGGGCCCAGGTGGACGAGTTCGTGGAGATTATGCTGGAGGTAGCCATGACCCGCAGCCCCACCATCAAGATCGGACGGGACGCGGAGTATTCCACCGCCTTTGTCCAGCAGCGGTTTGAGCAAATCACCTCCAGCCACATCGAGAAGGTGCTGGACGGCATCAGCGAGAACACCACCCGGGTCTGGAATACCAAGGCTTATCTGTTGGCCGCCCTGTTCAATGCTCCGTCCTCTACGGACAACCACTACACCATGCTGGTCAACCACGATTTCCACCACGACTACGGCGGCTGAAAGGCCGCTTTTTTGCTGCCCATCTTTGGGAGAAAGGATTGCCTATGAAACGCCCTTTGGCCTATATCACCGCCCCCTGGGGCGAGAACGAGTTTGAGAACACGGAGAACGCCGCCCGCTGGTGCCGCCAGGTGTACGACGCGGGCTTCTCCCCGGTGTGCCCCCTGTTGTTCCTGCCGCTGTTCCTGAAAGACAGTATCCCCCAGGAGCACAAGGACGGCATCGACATGGCGCGGGATTACCTGCGGCGTTCCCGTGTGCTGGTGGTCTGCGGCGGCAAGGTGGACGAGACGGTAAAGAACGACATCGCCACCGCCGAGCGTCTGCGGATCACCGCCACCACCCTGGACGGTATCCTCACTGTCAAGGGCCAGGGACGGGGCCAGTGACCCACTTCCGGCCCCGGGTCCGTGGGCCTCCCCGGCCCCGTCCACCGCTCTGTATCAGCCAACATTTCACGATAAGGAGGGAAATCACCCATGAAACCCAAACATACCCGGCTGCGCTCCCTGCTGGCATCAATCCTGGCTGTGGCAATGCTGGCCTCCCTGATGCCCACGGCCTTCGCGGGCCAGGAGGACGGCTACCATGACCCCGCCGAGCATTGGCAGGAGGCGCTGAACCGGACCAATGAGCTGGACGCCAACTCGGTCGTGACCATTGAGACCTTCCACTGCTGCGTGTGCGACCAGGACACTTCATTCCAGGTGTTCCGTGTCCCGGAGTACACCCGCAACGGGGAGACGGCCCTGACCCGCAGCGTCAAGTATTCAGACGGCACCTGCCTGGACGGGGAGAGCAAGGGCGACCTGCTGGACGGCACCCCCGGCAAGGACGCCTGCTACACCGGCTACCACTGGACCAAAGCAGTCTGTGAAACCTGCGGCACCTTTAACACCAACATGGGAGCCACCAATTACTCCTGTGATAAAAACGTGTATTGGCTCTATGACTGTGCGGCCAATTTTTTCGAGGACCTGCCGGAGACGCAGACCATTGACCAGGTAGACGACACCTATCACCGTGTCACCACCACCAGCGGCGAGTATTGCGGCTTCTGCTTTGGCACGTTCAAGGAGGAATCTTCTTCCCTGGTACGCCACAATATGGACAGCGCCATCCGCCCGGAGCTGGCCCACGACCGCTTTGTGGAGATGGGCACCTGCGCCGGCTGTGGCTATGCAGAGACCGCCTACACCGCCGCAAAGAGCGTTGTGGCAGACTACTTCGGCGTGGTGGACGGCCAGCCCCACACCGTCACCGTGTCTGACCTCTCCGACGCGGGCGTGACCACCGCCATCCGCTACGGCAACGAGGCCAATTCCTGCACCTTGACCTCCGCCCCCAATTACACCGAGGCTGGGGACTATCCCGTGTACTACGAGATCACCTACACCTACCACGATACGGACATGGTGGAGGACGGCGTGGCCTTTGTCCATTTGCGGGATGAAACGGTTGCCGGGGACGGTTCCTGCCCCTGCGGCTGCGGCAATCCCGACTGTGGCTGCCAGAACCCGGACTGTGACGGCTGCTGCTGTGAGGACAAGGGCTGCGGAGAGAATCACAACTGGGTACTGCTGGACAGCGTAGACCCCACCTGCCTGACCCTGGGCTATGACCGCTATCTGTGCATCGAGTGTGGGCAGATCGAGAAGCGGGACTATGAGGCGGCCCTGGGCCACGCCTACCAGAGCTCCGTCATCCGAGAGGCCACCTGTGAGACCCCTGGCAAGACCCTGGACATCTGCCAGCGGTGTGGGGATACCAAGGAGACCACCATCCCCCAGGGGGAGCATGAGTTCTCCACTTCCACAATCTCCGCCACCTGCACCAGCCCCGGCTATACCCTGCGGGAGTGTTCCATCTGCGGGGAGCGGCACATTGAGGACATCACACCGGCCCTGGCCCACAACTATGTCAGCCGTACCACCCCGGCCACCTGTGAGGGCGGCGGCAAGACCATCCATCTCTGCGAGGGGTGCGGTTCCAGCTTTATCACAGACTACACGGCCTCCCTGGGCCACTCCTGGGATGAGGGGACGGAGGTCATTGGCTCCAGCTGCACCGGCCAGGGTATGACCGAGTACACCTGTGTCCGCTGCGGCGCGACCCGTCTGGAGGGCGACCCGGCGGCGGACCATGTGCCCGGCGAGGCGGCCACCTGCACCGAACCC
Organism: Flavonifractor sp. An91; assembly: GCF_002159225.1. Classification (NCBI taxonomy): domain Bacteria; kingdom Bacillati; phylum Bacillota; class Clostridia; order Eubacteriales; family Oscillospiraceae; genus Flavonifractor; species Flavonifractor sp. An91. Next base: position 18,577 of record NZ_NFHA01000002.1, read on the forward strand.
CAGCTCTGCACCAACTGCGGTGCGGTGATTGCCAACGCCCTGGGCCACGACTACCAGGAGGAAGTGACCGCGCCCACCTGCACGGAAATGGGCCATACCACCTACACCTGCTCCCGCTGTGGCGATGCCTATGACGGGGCCTACACTGACCCCACCGGCCACACCCCCGGCGACTGGATTGTAGACCAGGAGGCCGCCCAGGGCGTGGAGGGCAGCCGCCACAAGGAGTGTACCGTCTGCGGCAAGGTGCTGGAGACGGAGGAGCTGGAACAGCTCTACAACCAGGCCACCACGGATTCCCAGGGCGAGGCCGTTGTGGGCCGGTATCTGGTGATTGTCACCGACACCGACACCACCGACCCCGTTGCCAATGCTGCCGTCACCCTGAGCGGCGATGATTCTTTCTCTATCCGCCTCCCCAATTCCCGCCTGTTGGACTATGCGGACCAGACCACCGTAACCGTCCTGCTGTCTGAGGAGGAGACGCCGGTGGAGGGCATGGCTGTCGCCGTCACCGACAAGAACGCCAATTCCTGCGGCGGCACCACCGATGCCGCCGGCCAGATCACCGTCCCCGGCACCACCGGGACCACCAACGGCGACGGCAGCGCCACCGTGGGCTGGGAGGACGCCGACGGCAGCCGCCACACCCTCACGGTCAAGGTGGAGCGCACCGAGACCGGGCGGCCCATCCAGGGCAGCAAGGTCAGCATGGGCACCACCGGCAACATCACCGTGAACCTGCCGGACGGCCAGGATATGGACGCCAAAAACCGCGTCACCGTCACAGTCACTGACAACGAGAAAGCGCCTCTACCTGATAAAACCGTGATCATCAAGGCTGACCTGGGCGGCACGGCCCAGGGGCAGACCAACAAGGACGGCAAGCTGACGGTCCCCTCGGTGGAGAGCGCCTACACCGATGAGAACGGCGAAGCCGTGGTGGGCCAGTACACCGTCATTGTCAGCACCATCGAGGAACAGCCGGTGGAGGGCGCTCTGGTGACGCTGCTGCCCGGTGAGGATGAGGCCAAGGATGCCTTTACCATCCTCCTGCCCTCTGGCCGCCTGCTGGATGGCAACGACCAGACTGTGGTGACGGTCCTGCTCCCCGATACCACCCCCGCCAAGGGGCTGAATGTGGAGGTGTCCGACGCCAAGGGCAACCATGCCGCCAGGGATACCGATAAGAACGGCCAGATCACTGTCCCGGATGCCACCGGCACCGCCGGCGAGATCATCGGCACGGATACCGGTGATGAGGACAAGTCCAACACGGTCAATGTGGACGTGGCAGACCAGGACGGCAAGCCGGTGAATGGCGCTGAGATCGCGGTTGACGAGGACGGCGAGGTGTCTGTCACCCTGCCCGATGCGTTCGACTTTGACGAGGACGGCCCTGTGACCGTCACTGTCACAGACAATCAGGGCGAGGCCAAGCCCGGTGTGCCTGTCACTGTCACCGACGGCACCGGCACCACCGCCGCCGGTGAGACGGGCAAGGACGGCGCTGTGACCCTGCCGGACGAGTACCACTTCGCCTACATCGTGGGCTATGGGGATGGCACGGTTGGCCCGGATCGCAACATGAGCCGCGCCGAGGCTGCCGCCATTTTCGCCCGCATTCTCTCCGAGACCAGGGGCGAGGACCTGCCGGACGGGCGCTCCAGCCGGTTCCCCGATGTGGACCCCAACGCCTGGTATGCCGGTTATGTGGCCTATCTGGAGAAGCTGGGCGTGGTGGTCGGCTACGATGATGGCAAGTTCCACGCCGAAGCCAGCATCACCCGGGAGCAGTTCGTCACCGTCTGTGCCCGGCTGGCCGATTGGATGGAGTTGGAGACCTATGAGACGGATCAGGGCTCCTTCCCCGACGTGACGCGGGACCACTGGGCGGCCCGGTATGTCCGGGAGGCTGCCCGAAACGGCTGGGTTGTGGGCTACCCGGACGGCCTGTTCCACGGCGGGGACGAGATCACCCGCGCCGAGGTGGTTACTATCGTCAATCGGATGCTGGGACGGGTGGCGGATGAGACCTATATCCGCCGCAATAAGGACGAGCTGAACACCTTCTATGACCTCCAGAATCCCCACCACTGGGCCTACTACGACCTGATGGAGGCCGCCAACGGCCACACCATCGTCACTGGGGCGGAGGACGAGACTTGGCATGAGGTGAAGTGAGGTTCTCCAGGGCGGCCCGGCAGGGCCGCCCTTCCTCCTGAGCGAGGGAGGTGGTAAAAATGCAGGAGGAAGTGGAGAACAAGACACTGACGCTGATTATCAGCGGCACCAAATTCACCGGACGGCTGCTCAAGGCGGCTATCTCCAAGTATGCCGCCCACCGCCGCAATGTGAAGCTGGATAAGCAGCGCAGACGGGAGACGCCGGTGGTCCACCGGGGTAGGCAGACGGTAAAGCAGCTCACCAACCAGAACCAGGGGGTCAGCAGCATTGACTTCCAGGACAGGGACATCCGCCGCTTTGAGCGGATCGCCCGGAAATATGGCGTGGATTACGCGGTCAGGAGGGACCGGAGCGCCACCCCGCCCAAGTACCTGATTTTTTTCAAGGGCCGGGACACCGACGCCATCAACGCCGCGTTCCAGGAGTACCTGGGCCGGAAGGTCCGCCGGGCCTCCCGCCCCTCGGTGCTGGAACGGCTGGAGCGGTTCAAGGGCCTGGTCCGGGACACCGCCGAGAAGGTGCGAAAGCAGGTGCTGGAGCGATGAGGCAGATCAATCTGAAAAAGCACCTTCTTCCCAACCTGCCCTATGTGCTGATTGCCCTCTACGCCACCAAGCTGGGGCAGGCGTGGCGGCTGGCTCCCGGCACGGACGCCTCAGCCAAGCTGCTGGGGCTGCTGGACGGCCTTGCCGCCGCGTTCCAATCTGCGCTCCCCAGCTTCCATCCCCTGGACTTGTTGGTGGGGCTGTGCTGTGGGGCCGCCCTGCGGCTGGCGGTCTATCTCAAGGGCAAGAACGCCAAGAAATACCGCAAGGGGGCAGAGTACGGCAGCGCCCGCTGGGGCACCAGGGAGGACATCCGCCCTTTCATGGACCCCATCTTTGAGAACAACGTGATTCTGACGGCCACGGAGTTTTTGACCATGAACAACCGGCCCAAGGACCCCAAGACCGCCCGGAACAAAAATTTTCTCATTATCGGCGGGAGCGGCAGCGGCAAGACCCGCTTCGTGCTCAAGCCCAACCTGATGCAGTGTGACAGTGAAAAATACCCCTGCTCCTTCGTGGTCACAGACCCCAAGGGCAGCGTGGTGGTGGAGTGTGGGAAGATGCTGCGCCGCAAGGGCTACCGCATCAAAATTATGAACACCATCAATTTCAAAAAGTCCCACCACTACAACCCTTTCGCCTATATTCACAGCGAGAAGGACATTTTGAAGCTGGTCAACTGCCTCATGGTGAACACCAAGGGGGAGGGCAAATCCGGGGACGATTTCTGGCAGAAGGCCGAGACCCTGCTCTACACGGCCCTCATCGGCTACATCCACTACGAGGCCCCGGAGGAGGAGCAGAACTTCGCCACCCTGCTGGAGTTCATCAACGCCATGGAGGTGCGGGAGGACGACGAGGAGTTCAAGAATCCCGTAGACCTGATGTTTGACGAGCTGAAGGCGCGGGACCCCGGCCACTTTGCTGTCCGGCAATATGCCAAATATAAGCTGGCGGCGGGCAAAACCGCCAAGTCGATCCTGGTGAGCTGCGGTGCCCGGCTGGCTCCCTTCGACATTGGGGAGCTGCGGGAGCTGACCGCCTATGACGAGCTGGAGCTGGATACCCTGGGGGACCGCAAGACCGCCCTGTTCTTTATTATGAGCGACACAGACGACACCTTTAATTTCTTAATCAGCATGACCTATACCCAGCTTTTCAACCTGCTGTGCGAGAAAGCCGACGACGTGTACGGCGGGCGGCTTCCGGTCCATGTGCGCTGCCTCATCGACGAGGCGGCCAACATCGGCCAGATTCCCCGGCTGGAGAAGCTGGTGGCAACGATCCGCAGCCGTGAGATTTCCGCCTGCCTGTTTCTCCAGGCACAGTCTCAGTTAAAAGCCCTCTATAAGGACAACGCCGACACCATCATCGGAAACATGGACGCGCGGCTATTCCTGGGCGGGTCGGAGCCCACCACCCTCAAGGAGCTGTCCGCCGCCCTGGGCAAGGAGACGATTGATACGTTCAACACCGGCGAAAGCCGGGGCCGGGAGCTGTCCCACTCCCTCAACTATCAAAAATTGGGGAAGGACCTTGCCAGCGTGGACGAGCTGGCCGTGCTGGACGGCGGCAAGTGCATCCTCCAGCTCCGTGGCGTCCGTCCCTTCCTGTCGAACAAGTACGACATCACCAAGCACCCCAACTACATCTATCTGGCTGACTACAACGAGAAAAACACCTTTGACATCGAGCGTTTTCTGTCCACCAGACTGAAGCTCAAGCCCAACGAGGTCTGCGACGTATACGAGATCGACGCCGCAGACGAGGAATGATGTTCCGCTGAGAAGGGAGTGATTTGATCTACTCGCCGCAAACGCCTCTCCGGAGGCTCTGGCGTACAAAGCGGACAGTCACAACAAAATTTTGAAAAAGGAGGACGCCGGAATCGAGGCCGCCGTATAGCGTGGCAGACTGTTCCGGCTTTTGTATGCCTATGAAACATGACTGAACCTGACACAGGGATTCCGGCAAATTTGTCTATGGAATTTTTCAACAGCGCAATCGAAGTGCTCCAGACCCTGGTGATCGCCTTGGGCGCTGGTTTGGGGGTGTGGGGCGTGATTAACCTCCTGGAAGGATACGGAAACGACAACCCAGGGGCCAAATCACAGGGAATGAAGCAACTGATGGCCGGCGCGGGTGTCGCCATCGTTGGCATGGTGCTGGTGCCCCTGCTCTCTGGTCTGTTCACCACCTGATGGGAAAGCGGCAAAGCCGCGCCCGGCCCTTTTGCGGCCGGGCGCGGCCCCTCTTAATCCCAACAGCCTGAGAGGAGGTGACACCCCTTATGGATTTCCTGGTGCAAGCCCTTACCGACTGGCTGAAGGAGATTCTGGTGGGCGGCATCATGGGCAACCTGTCCGGGATGTTCAACACGGTCAATCAGAAGGTCGGTGAGATTTCCACCCAGGTCGGCTTGACCCCCCAGGCGTGGAATGGGGACGTATTCAACATGGTGCAAAACCTGTCAGAGACGCTTATGGTCCCCATTGCCGGGGTCATTCTGGCCTTTGTTATGACGATGGAGCTCATCCAGCTCATTGTAGACAAGAACAACTTCCACGACATCGAAAGCGCGGTCTTTTTCAAGTGGATTTTCAAGAGCGCCTGCGCCATCCTCATCGTCACCAACACCTGGGACATTGTGATGGGGATTTTTGATTTGGCCCAAGGGGTAGTCAGCAACGCCTCCGGGGTCATCATCGGGGACGCGGCCATCGACATCTCCAGCGTGACGGCGGACCTGGAGGCCCGGCTGATGGAGATGGACCTGGGGCCGCTGTTCGGCCTGTGGTTCCAATCCCTCTTTGTGGGCATCACCATTTGGGCGCTGGTCATTTGCATCTTCCTCGTTACCTTCGGGAGGATGATTGAGATATATCTGGTCACGTCCATCGCGCCCATCCCCATGGCTACCATGATGAATCACGAGTGGGGCCAGATCGGCCAGAATTACCTGCGCAGCCTGTTCGCCCTGGGCTTCCAGGCGTTTTTGATTATCGTCTGCGTGGGCATTTACGCCGCCCTGGTGCAGAACATTGCCCTGGACGGCGACATCATCTACGCCATCTGGACGTGCATGGGCTACACGGTGCTGCTCTGCTTCACCCTGTTCAAGACCAGCAGCATGGCCCGCTCCATCTTCAACGCCCATTGACGGAGGGCCAGATGCTGAACCTTATCTCCATCAAATTGTCCGACGCCAACGCCTTTGTAGCCGCCCATCACCGGCACCACCGGCCTGTGACCGGCCACAAGTTCTCCCTGGGCTGTGAACAGGATGGGCGGCTGGTGGGGGTCGCCATTGTGGGACGGCCCGTGAGCCGGTATCTGGACGACGGCAAGACCCTGGAGGTCAACCGCCTGTGTACCACTGGGGAGAAAAACGCTTGCAGCTTCCTCTACGGCGCGGCGGCCAGGGCGGCCAAGGCGCTGGGCTATCGGAAGATTATCACCTATACCCTGGATACCGAGCCCGGCACCAGCCTGCGGGCAGCGGGCTGGGCCTGCGCCGGGCTGGCAGGAGGGGAACGCTGGACCGGCCAGCGCCGTCCGGCTGTGGATTTGTACCCGCCGCAAAAGAAGCTGCGCTATGAAAAGGAGCTATAATCAGGACCCACATTATATTTATAAGGATGTGTTGTAAATGGCCTATGTTCCGGTCCCCAAGGACCTGACGAAAATCAAATCCAAGGTCGCTTTCAATCTGACCAAGCGGCAGCTGATCTGCTTCGGCGGCGGGGCGCTCATCGGCGTGCCGCTGTTCTTTTTGTGCCGGGGCAGCCTGGGCACCAGCACCGCCGCCCTGCTGATGATGCTGGTCATGCTGCCCTTCTTCTTCCTGGCGATGTATGAGCGCAACGGCCAGCCCATGGAGAAGGTGGCGCTTCAGGTCCTGCGCCTCTACTTCCTGCGCCCCAAGAAGCGGCCTTACCGAACCAACAACTTCTATGCCGCCCTTGCGCGGCAGGACCGATTAGATCGGGAGGTGTATCACATTGTTCAAGGCAAGCAAGCAGACCGCCGCCGGGGCAGACGCCCAGCCCCGGCGGAAGCTGACCCGGGCACAGCGCCGGGAGATCGACGCGGCCATCCGCCGGGCGGCCCGGACCGATAAAAAGGAGCTGTCCGCCCAGGACAGCATCCCCTATCAGCGGATGTGGCCGGACGGCGTGTGCCGGGTGACAGATACCTACTACACCAAGACGGTGCAGTTCCAGGATATTAACTATCAGTTATCACAAAACGAGGATAAAAACGCCATCTTTGAGGGGTGGTCGGACTGCCTCAACTACTTTGACAGCTCCATCCGCTTCCAGTTCTCCTTCCTCAATCTGGCAGCCACCAGGGAGAACTACGAAAAGCGCATCGTGATCCCACCCCAGGGGGACAGCTTCGACACCATCCGGGCAGAGTATACCGCTATGCTCCAGAACCAGCTCGCCAGGGGCAACAACGGCCTTGTCAAGACCAAGTACCTCACCTTTGGCGTGGAGGCGGAGAGCGTCAGGGCGGCCAAGCCCCGGCTGGAGCGCATCGAAACGGACATTATCAACAACCTCAAACGCCTGGGGGTGGTGACTACACCGCTCAACGGCGCGGAGCGGCTGCGGCTGCTCTACGATATGTTCCACATGGACGACCAGTCGCCCTTCCGCTTCTCCTGGGACTGGCTGGCCCCATCTGGTCTCAGCACCAAGGACTTCATCGCCCCGTCCTCCCTGGAGTTCCCCGGCAGCCGTGCCTTCCGCATGGGCCGGAAATGGGGGGCGGTGTCCTTCCTGCAAATCCTGGCCCCGGAGCTCAATGACCGCATCCTGGCGGACTTCCTGGACATGGAATCCAGCCTGGTAGTGTCCATGCACGTCCAGTCTGTGGATCAGGTCAGCGCCATCAAGACCATCAAACGGAAGATCACCGACCTAGACCGGACCAAAATCGAGGAACAGAAAAAGGCGGTGCGCTCCGGGTACGACATGGACATCATCCCCTCGGACCTGGCTACCTACGGCGCGGAGGCCAAGAAGCTGCTGCAAGACCTCCAGAGCCGGAATGAGCGGATGTTCCTGGTGACGTTCCTGCTGATGAACACGGCGGACAGCCGGAAGCAGCTGGACAATAACCTGTTCCAGGCCAATTCCATCGCTCAGAAGCATAACTGCCGTCTGATCCCCCTGGACCTCCAGCCGGAGGAGGGGCTGATGAGCTGCCTGCCCCTGGGCCTCAACCAGATTGAGATTCAGCGGGGCCTCACCACCAGCTCCACCGCCATCTTTGTCCCCTTCACCACCCAGGAGCTGTTTCAGACCAGCCCGGAGGCCCTGTACTACGGCATCAACGCCCTGTCCAACAACCTCATCATGGTGGACCGGAAGCTGTTGAAAAACCCCAACGGCCTAATCCTCGGCACCCCCGGCTGCTTTTCCGGGGAGACCCGTATCCGCATGGCAGACGGTTCCACCGCCAGCTTTGCGGAGCTGGTGGAGCAGGGCGTCACGTCGGCCATGGTGCAAGCCTATGATGAGCGGACCGGCCAGATCGTGGCGGCCAGGGCCAGGGACATCCGGGTAGAGAAGTACACGGACGAGCTCTGGACCATCAGGCTGGAGGACGGGAGCGCCCTGCATTGTACCGGCACCCACCTCATTATGGACGGCGGCGGGCAATATGTGGAGGCGAAACACATCCGGGAGGGCCAGCGCCTCAGCGGGGGCCACACGGTCGTCCAGGTGTCGGTCCAGAAGCTGGCGGAGAAGGTCCCGGTCTATGACCTGTCTGTGCCCCGGCATCTGAACTTCGTGCTGGAAAACGGCCTGGTGGTCCACAACAGCGGCAAGTCGTTTTCCGCCAAGCGGGAGATCACCAATGTAGTCCTGGTGACGGAGGACGACGTGCTGATCTGCGACCCGGAGGACGAGTACGCCCCCCTGGTCAAGCGCCTGGGCGGGCAGGTGGTGAAAATCTCCCCCACCAGCACCCAGTACGTCAACCCCATGGACATCAACCTCAACTACTCGGACGACGACAACCCCCTGGCCCTCAAGGTGGACTTCCTGCTCTCCTTCTGCGACATCGTGGTGGGCAGCAAGGACGGCCTCCAGCCGGTGGAGAAAACCGTCATTGACCGCTGTGTGCGCAATGTCTACCGCCCCTACCTGGCAGACCCGGACCCGGCCCGGATGCCCATTCTCCAGGACCTCTATGACGAACTGCTGGCCCAGCCGGAGACAGAGGCCCAGCGCATCGCGGCGGCGCTGGAGCTGTATGTCACCGGGTCCCTCAACGTGTTCAACCACCGCACCAACGTGGAGCTGACCAACCGGCTGGTGTGCTTTAACATCAAGGAGCTGGGCAAGCAGCTCAAGCAGCTGGGGATGCTGGTCATCCAGGACCAGGTGTGGAACCGGGTCACGGTCAACCGGGCGGCGGGAAAGACCACCCGCTACTATGTAGACGAGTTCCACCTGCTGCTCAAGGGGGAGCTGGCAAGCTGGAGCGTGGAAATCTGGAAGCGATTTCGCAAGTGGGGCGGCATCCCCACCGGGATCACGCAGAATATCAAGGACCTGCTGGCCTCCCGCGAGATCGAGAACATCTTCGAGAACTCAGACTTCATCTATATGCTCAACCAGGCGGCGGGCGACCGGCAGATTTTAGCCAAGCAGCTCAACATTAGCCCCCACCAGCTCTCCTATGTGACCCACTCCAGCGAGGGCGAGGGGCTGCTGTTCTACGGCAATGTGATCCTGCCTTTCGTGGACCGCTTCCCCAAGGACACGGAGCTCTATGGAATCATGACCACCAAGCCCCAGGAGGTGTCCGGGTGAGAAAAGAGCCCCGATTGCACTTTACCAAGGAGGAACGGGAGGCCCCGGCCCTGGAGAAACCCATCCGCCGGACAGACCGGGCGGCAGCCAGGGCGGACAAGGCCCAGGCTGCCATCCCCAAGAAAAAGGTCAAGGAGCTGGCTGTTGACCCGGACACAGGAGCGGTGACGGTACACCTGCGCTTTGAGGACAAGAAGAAGCCCCCCTCCAAGCTGACCCACACCCTCCGGGGCGCGCCCAGCGGCACCGTGCTGGGCCTCGTCCACCGGGAGATTGGCGAGGCCCAGGAGGACAACGTGGGGGTGGAGACCGCCCACAAGTCGGAACAGGCGGCAGAGACCGCCGGGCGGCTGGTCCGGGAGGGGTATCACAGCCACAAGCTCCGCCCCTACCGGAAGGCGGCAGCAGCGGAGCGGAAGCTGGAAAAGGCCAATATCAACGCCCTGTACCAAAAGAGCCTGCGGGAGAATCCCCAGCTTGCCAGCAATCCCGTCTCCCGCTGGCGGCAGAAACAGGCCATCAAACAGCAATATGCCGCCGCCCGGCGGGCCGGCCAGGCCGGGACCGCCACGGGTCAGGCCGCCGCCCAAACCGCCCGTTCTGCCAAGGCGGCGGCCAAAAAGAGCAAGCAGACGGCGGATTTCGTGCGGCGGCACAAGAAGGGCTTTCTGGCCGCCGGCGGCCTGCTGCTGGCCGTGGCATTTTTCCTCAACTGTATGTCCTCCTGCTCGGTGCTGTTCTCCGGCGTCGGAAGCGGTGTCGCTGGCTCCACCTATCCCTCCACCGACGAGGCCATGCTGGGGGCCGAGGCCGCCTATGCCGGGATGGAGGCCGAACTGCAAGCCTATCTGGATAGCTACGAGGATACCCACGACTATGACGAGTACCACTATGATTTGGGGGAGATCGGCCACGACCCTTATGTGCTCATCTCCCTGCTCACCGCCTACCACCAGGGGGCGTGGACGCTGGAGCAAGTACAGCCCACTCTGGAAATGCTGTTCGACCGCCAGTACCATCTGACGGAATCGGTGGTACCGGAGACCCGGTACGACGCAGACGACGAGCCCTATACCTACTATATCTGCTATGTGACGCTGGAGGTCACAGACCTGTCCCACCTGCCGGTCTACATCATGGGAGAGGACCAGCTTTCCATGTACGCCACCTACATGGCCACCCTGGGCAACCGCCCGGACCTGTTCCCCCAGGACCAGTACCCCGGTGCGTCGGTGGTGGAGGACTATCTGGACTACGACGTGCCCCCGGAGGCCCTGGAGGATGAACAGTTTGCCGCCATGCTGGCCGAGGCGGAGAAGTACCTGGGCTTCCCCTATGTGTGGGGCGGGTCCAGCCCGTCCACCTCCTTTGACTGCTCCGGCTTTGTGTCGTGGGTCATCAATCACTCCGGCTGGGACGTGGGCCGCCTGGGGGCACAGAGCCTGTTCAACCTCTGCACCCCCGTCTCCGCCGCCAACGCCAAGCCGGGGGACCTGGTGTTCTTCACCGGCACCTATGACAGCGGTACGCCGGTGTCCCACTGCGGCATCTATGTGGGCGGGGGCATGATGATCCACTGTGGGTCGCCCATCTCCTATGCGGACCTCAGCTCCAGCTACTGGCAGGAGCATCTGTATTCCTACGGAAGATTACCATGAAGGGAGCGTTTATTTTGAATCCGAAAATCACAAAGCTGCTGGCGGAGAAGGAGAAAAACAGCGAGAAGATCGCCAAGCTCTCCGCCCGCAATGAGGAAATCGACAGCCAGGTGACGGAGCTGGAGAACCTGGACATTGTGGGTATGGTCCGCCGGGTGGGCATGACCCCGGACCAGCTGGCCGCCCTGATGGAGGCCGCCCGTCAATCCGGCCCGCTGCCGGTGCTGGCCGATAGAGAGGAGGAACCGGAGCATGATTAAGAGAAAAATGCGCCTGCTCACCGGCCTGCTGGCGGTGATGTTGTGCTGCGCCGCCCTGACCCCCGCTGCCTTTGCCTATGCCGACGACCCGGAGACAGCGGAGACCGCCGGGACGATCCAGGAAACGGATACCCCGGAGGATGATGTCCCTGTGACCGGGGGCGCGGAGCCCCTCACCCCGGAGGGCAACCTGACCCTTGTGGACGACATTGAGGGAGAGGCCGCCGGGGATAAGCAGTTCATTACCGTCCAGACCAAGTCCGGGAACACCTTTTACATTATCATTGACCGGGCGGCGGACGGCGAGAACACCGTCTACTTTCTAAACGCCGTGGACGAGGCCGACCTGATGGCCCTCATGGAGGACGGGGAGCCCGCCGCCTGTGACTGCACCACCAAATGCGCCGCCGGGGCGGTAAACACCGCCTGCCCGGTGTGCGCCGTGAACATGACCGAATGCGTGGGGCCAGAGCCTGAGCCGGAACCCACCCCTGAGCCGGAGGATACGCCGGAGCCAGAGAAGGAGGCGGATGCGGGCGGCCTCAACCCCGCCGTGCTGCTGGTGGTCCTGCTGGTGCTGGGCGGAGGCGGTGCGTTTGCCTACTTCAAGCTGGTGAAGGACAAGAAGGCCAGCACCAAGGGCCCCGACGACCTGGACGACTACGATTACGGCGAGGACGACGAGGAATACGCGGATGGCCTGGCCGGTGATGAGGACGAGGATGGGGAGGACAATGGCACATGAGAACCTTCACCAACAGCCCTTATGAGCGGATGATGATGCAGGTCCCCCGCAGCCCCAGGCCCTCCCGTCCGGCCCCGGCTCCCAAGGGCCACCCCTGCCACGGCTGCAAGCGGTATGGGGAGGGCTGCATCCTGCCCTGCTACCGGGGGATCAACCGGGCACCTTCGGCCACAGCATAACAAAAACGCCTGCCAACCGGCAGGCGTTTGGTGCTGTTACAACAGCTGTTTCAATGTGTTTTGCAGTTCCGGCAGGTCCTCACTGATGATTTCCCATACCAGCATCAGATTGACCCCCTCATAGTCATGGACAATGCGATTGCGCAGGCCATACATCTCCCGCCAGGGGATTTCCGGGTGGGCTTTGGTAAAAGCGTCGTCAGCCACACGGCACAGCTCCCCAAGCTGGCTGAGATTGAACACACAAGCCTCCACCAATTTGATGTCCGCCGCAAAGCTGTCATAGGTGTAGCCCCGGCAATAGTCCAGGACTTTTGCCACATATCCAGCCATCTTCTGGACGACAATCTCATTTCTCATAGATTGTCACCCCGGTAGACCGGATTTCACGGTCAATCAGTGAGTCCTGTTCAATATGGGATATGTCGAACACATCTACCGGCATCCCGGCGGCCTGCCGGACATCCTCCATGAAACCCACAAATTTCAGGCCGCGCAGCTTGCTGTCCACCAGCAGGTCCAGATCGCTTTTCGCTGTCGCTGTGCCCTTGGCAACGGAGCCGAACAGGACGGCGCGTGAAATGCCATAGCGGTCAAAGATGGGGGTCAAAATGGACTGCACATCTGAGATTGAATGAACCATTTCAGCACCTCCTTGTAGTTCCATTATACACGAGAATGCGGAAAGCGCAAACATAAAATTTGAAAAAGGAAGTGAAACCCATGCGCCTTGTGATTGCCGAAAAGCCCTCGGTGGCCCAAAGTCTGGCCTCCGTCCTGGGGGCAAATCAGCGGCGGTCCGGTTATCTGGAGGGCGTCGGCTGGCTGGTGAGCTGGTGCCTGGGGCATCTGGCAGAGCTGGCGGACGCCGCCGCGTATGACCCGGACTACGCCAAGTGGCGGAAGGAGGACCTGCCCATCCTGCCGGAGAGCTGGCGGTTTACCATTGCCAAGGATAAGCGGGATCAGTTCGATGTGCTGCGCACCCTCCTGCGGCGGGAGGACGTGACCGAGGTGGTCAACGCCTGCGACGCCGGGCGGGAGGGCGAGCTGATTTTCCGCACGGTCTATGCCCTGGCCGGCTGCTCCAAGCCCATCTCCCGACTGTGGATCAGCAGTATGGAGGATACCGCCATCCGGGAGGGCTTCGCCCAGCTCCGCCCTGGCCGCGACTATGACGGCCTGCATCGGGCGGCCCTCTGCCGGGCCAAGGCGGACTGGCTGGTGGGCATCAACGCCACCCGGCTGTTCTCCCTGCTCTATGGCCGCACCCTCAACATTGGCCGGGTGGTGTCACCCACCCTGGCCCTCATTGTCCAGCGGGAGGCGGAGATCGCCACTTTCCAGCCGGAGCCCTTCTACACAGTGGAGCTGGATTGCGGCGGCCTCACCCTCTCCGGGGAGCGGACGGCCAGCAAGGAGGAGGCCCAGGAGGCCGCCGCCCGGTGCCAGGGCACCGCCGCCGTGGTCCAGTCGGTGGAGCGGCGGGAGAAAACGGAGAAGCCCCCCGCCCTCTATGACCTGACCACCCTCCAGCGGGAGGCCAACCGAACGCTGGGCTACACCGCCCAGCAGACGCTGGACTACCTGCAAGCCCTCTATGAAAAGAAGCTCTGCACCTACCCCCGGACAGACAGCCGGTATTTGACGGACGACATGGAGGCTGGGGTCCCGGCACTGGCCGCTGCGGCCGCCGCCCTCTGCGGCGTGGACGCGCCGGAGACGGTGCTGACCGGTCCGGTCTGCGACAGCGCCAAGGTCAGCGACCACCACGCCATCGTCCCCACGGCCAGCGCGGGCAAGGCGGACCTGGAGGCCCTGCCCATTGGGGAGCGGGAGGTGCTGCGGCTGGCCGCCCTGGGCCTGCTCCGGGCGGTATCCCCGCCGCACCGCTGTGCGGAGACTCGCATCACCGTCCAATGCGGCGGCCAGACCTATGCCGCCAAGGGCAGGCTGGTCCTGGAGCCCGGCTGGAGGGCCTACGGCCAGCCGGAGACGGGCCAGACTGTCCCGGAGAACCTGGCCGAGGGCCAGCCTCTCCCAGTGTCCGCCGCCCAGGTCAAGGCCGGCAGGACCACGCCGCCCAAGCACTACACGGAGGACACCCTGCTCTCCGCCATGGAGACCGCCGGGGCAAAGGATATGCCGGAGGATGCCGAGAGACGGGGCATCGGCACCCCGGCCACGCGGGCCGCCACCCTGGAGAAGCTGGTTTCCGCCGGCTTCATCCAGCGGAAAAAGGCCAAGAAGGTGGTCTCCCTTCTACCAACGCCCACCGGCACCGCCCTCATCACGGTGCTGCCCGAGGCCCTGCAATCCCCGGCCCTCACCGCCGAGTGGGAGCACCGGCTGAAGGAGGTGGAGCGGGGAACCCTGGCCCCGGAGGATTTTATGGCGGAGATTTCCGCCATGCTGCGGGAGCTGGTGGGGACGGTCCGCCCGGTGGAGGGCGGGGACGTGCTGTTCCCACCGGAGCGTGAGGCGGTGGGCCGGTGCCCCCGGTGCGGGAAAGCCGTCACGGAACGGAAACAGGGCTTCTTCTGCGAGGACCGGACCTGCGGCTTTGCCATCTGGAAAAACAACCGCTGGTGGGAAACCAGGAAGAAAACGCCCACCCGTGCCATCGTGGCGGCCCTTCTGAAAGACGGGAAGGCCCCTGTCACCGGCCTGTGGTCTGAGAAAGCGGGCAAGACCTACGACGCGGTGATTAAAATGACAGACCGACAAAAATATGTCACTTTTTCATTAGAGTTTTATTGATGCCTGTTCAAGCTATGAAAAAGCCTTCAGCATGGTTAAAAGTGTAGACGGACACAATAGATGTGCTATAATATAATAAAAGGGGGAGGCATTATGCACGAATCAAAAGTTAAAGAGGACATCAGTATAAGCTACATATCTGCAATATGTGCTCATGCTGGTATTGCTTACGAAATCTTAAGACACGATGATGATAGCACTGATGGCTTACTAAAAAAATGTATCGAAATAAATGACGGGAAAAAGTTTTATTCGGAATTGAGAATCCAATTAAAAGCAACTTCATCTCCGTCACAGTATGAAGATAAGGGAGATTATATCAACTATAAGCTAAAAGTTAAAAATTATAATGACTTATGTTGCCCAGCCACGACCCCTATAATTTTGGGTCTATTGATTTTGCCGGAGGACTATTCCGAATGGGTGCATTGGACGCAGGAAGATTTGCTAATTAAAGGATGTATGTACTGGGCCAGTTTTTCTGAAAAGCAAATGAGTGATAATTCAAATTGGGTAAGCGTTAAATTGGACAAAAAGAATGTTCTTAATAGTGAGAGCCTTTTGTGCCTTTTGGATAAAATTGCAAAGGAGGGGGCGGTATGATATATTCAGTCGATTTTTTAGAATTAACTGAACAGATAAATCCTCTCGCTTTTGTTAAGTATCTAAAAGATACTGGATGGAACTCTTTTCAAATTATGCGAAAAAATATTAGAGTCTTTCAAAAAGAAATGGGGGGCTCTTTTCACCAAATTACACTACCCATGGACAAGCAGTTGTCCGACTATAAAGAAGCAATGTATCGTGCTGTAAAGACTGTATCTGAAGTTGAGTGCAGGTCTTTTGAACAGATTATGTTATATTTGCTTAATCCCAATACAGATATTCTAAAAATACGGCTGGACAAAAAGCAGATTGAAACTGGTAGCATTACTTTTGATGATGCAATAAGGATGTATGAGAATACTAAAAAACTATTAGCTGCAACGGCATTAGATATATTACATCCTAAGAAGTATCATCAGGGTAGAATTGATGACACAGTTTTGAATTTTTTATCAAATTGTAGATTTGGGCAAACAGAAATTGGAAGCTATGTTATTTCTGTTGTTTGCCCATTTGCTCAATTTAGTGAAGAGGAAGGATATAAACAACTAAGTATTTTTTCTGATGAGGAAGATTGTCAAAAATCATTAACAAGGAAGGTCACGAATCGCGTCATAAATAATTTGGTTTTAATAAAGAACCACATTGATGAAGGCGAAGAGCAACTGCTGGCAGAACCATCAGACCAAATAATCAGCGCTAATTTTTATGAGGCCCTCGTTGGATTGAATCTTGACTCAAAGGACTCAAATATCGAAATTATTGCTGAGTGGTCTCCCACAGTGAAGAACAAAGAATCAAAGACTAATAGAGTCTCGCTCACTCATGACTATTATCAACCAATAGTTGAAACTATTCGAAAATTAAAAGAGCAGACAAGTAAATCCACAAAGATAATTGGAAGAATAAAGAAACTCGAGTCTTCTCCAGATGTTAAAAAGAGGACAACTGGAAAGATCACTGTGGTTTACTTGGATGAAAATGAAAAGCCTAGAACAGTTACCTCAGAATTAGAAAAGGTTGACTATGATAAGGCAATCGAGGCTCATGAGCGTGGCGCACATATTGAAATTGTTGGCGAACTTTCTGCTGGGAAAAAAGCATCAATTAAGTGCGAATCTTTTGGAATAATCGAATAAATTATAAAGGGGAGCAGTCAATCTATGATTGTTCCCCTTATATTTTAGGAAGGGTGCTAAGCATAGTTGACTGAACAGCCTAATAATGAGCCATATTTGCGCATGACCGAGGCCCAGCTACGCCGGGCCAAGCGGCTGATCCGCGCCCTGTGCGCCAACTGCGACCATGGCTGCTGCCTGCTGCTGGACGACGGGGACGCCCCCTGTCCCTGCCCGCAGATGCTGACCTACTCTGTCCTCTGCCGCTACTTCCGGTCCGCCGTCCTACCGGTAGACCGGGAGCTGTATGGGGAGGTCCTGGGCGCGGACCACCGGCGGCGCTGCCCGGAGTGCGGCCAGCCCTTCCTGCCCCGGTCCCCCAATACCCGCTACTGCCCGGACTGCGCCGCAAAGCGCACCCGGCGGCACAAGCGGGCCTGGGCGGCCAAAAACCGGGGCAGAGCGTAGAAAAAGTGAGGCCGGAAGTCCCTGTATTTCCAAGGGCTTTTCTGCCGTAAACGGCGTAAGGCATATCCTTTCACCCTGACCGCCCAAAATGCGGCGGCTTTTTCTACATATCACTACCAACCACCCCCACACGGGAGGGAATTTCCCGCCCCGTGTGGGGGCATTTTTTATGCTCTCAGAAAGGAGACCACCATGCCAAAGAAAGACTATCCCAGCCGGGAGCAGCGGATGAAGGACCTGACCCGCCAGCTGGAGCAGGGCATCCGCGAAGTATTCGACAGCGGGAAGTACACGGCTTACCTGGCCGCCATGTCCCGCTTTCACCGCTACTCCGCCCGAAACGTCCTCCTCATCCAGATGCAGCTGCCCAATGCCACCCGCGTGGCCAGCGCCAAGAAGTGGCGGGAGGAGTTTGGACGGCACATCAACCGGGGCGAAAAGGCCATTTACATCATCGCGCCCACCCCCATCGTCCGAAAGGTGGAGCGGCAGAAGATCGACCCGGACACCAAAGCGCCCATGCTGGACGAGAACGGCCACGTCGTGATGGAGGAAAAGGAGTTCCAGGTGCCCCTGTTCCGCCCGGTGACGGTGTTCGACGTATCTCAGACCAGCGGCAGGCCCCTCCCGCAGCTGGCGGAGGACCTGACCGGCGACGTGCGGCAATATGAGGCATTTCTGGAGGCCCTGCGCCGGACCGCGCCGGTCCCCATGGAGTTCATACCCATGGCGGCGAACATGGACGGCTATTTCAGTTTGGACGACCAGCGCATCGCCATCCGGGAGGGCATGAGCCAGGTGCAGACCATCAGCGCCGCCGTCCATGAGATCACCCATTCCATCCTCCACGGGCAGAAGGACGAAAAGAGCCGTTCTACCGAGGAACTGGAGGCCGAGAGCGTGTCCTATGTGGTCTGCCAGTATTACGGCATCGAGACCGGGGCCAACAGCTTCGGCTATCTGGCCTCCTGGAGCAAGAACCGGGAGCTGTCCGAGCTGCGCGCCTGTCTGGATACCATCTCCAAAACCGCCAATGGCCTGATTACCGACATTGACCGCCATTTTGCGGAGGTTTGCAGGGAAAAGGGGATCGAATTGTCTCGGGAAGAAAATTCGCCGAAAATTTCGGCGAATTTCCAGGAGGCAGATACCCCGGAGCAGTTTGCCGCCGATTTCCTGGACTACATGGCGAAAGCCGCCGGTCTGCTGGAGCACCCCTATACTCTGGACCCCAGGGAACAGGCCATCACGGACATCACGGAGGAACTGCGGGCGGGCCACTTTTCCGGCATCCGGGATACCCTGAACCATGTGGGAGAGCAGGCGGGGCTGCCCTCCGCTGTGGTGCTGCTGGACCGGCTGGAGCAGTTGAGCGACGAGAGGGACAAGGGCCTGACCTTCCGCCTGGAGGCCAATCCCCACGCGGCCTCTTATCGGGACCAGGGCTATCTCCAGGCCGCCGAGTGGACCGGCGAGGACTATATCCCCCGTGAAGTGGTCTATGTGGGGCCGACCGACCGATGCCGGGAGCTGCTGTACCAGTTGGAGGCGGGGGAACTGACCGCCCGGCAGGTGCGGGAACTGGACCAGACTGAGCCGAAAGAATTGGAGGGTCTCTACCTGTTGGACGACGCCACCTACCTTCATATTCAGCTCCGAGACGAGGGCTACGACTGCACCCTCTACGATAAAGCGACCCTGCGGCAGCTGGACGGCGGCGTGATCGACCTGGAGGACGTGGCCCTGTCCCCCATCAAGCACCCCCTGCCCGCTGTCCGGGAGGAAATCTTCGACGCCATGGGCGACAGGCCGGAGAAGGTGGAGGCCGTCCCGCTGGAGCTGGTGGAGAAATTGCAGGAGGCGCAGCTGGAACCGCCTGAGAATCCCTACCTTGAGCAGCTGCGGGAGCACTTTGAGCAGGAGGACGCGGCGCTTTGGGACACGCAGCTGGACACCTACCCCATGCCAGACCCGAACTGCACCATGGAGGACTTGGCGGAAGCGGGCTATGCGGAGGGGGACCTTCTGCCCGTCTCCCTGGACACGGCGGCGCTCATGTATGGCGGCGACTTCACGGTCTACATCATCCGCCCCGGTGAGAACCCGGAGATGGTCTTTGACGAGACGGACTTTGACCACCACGACGGCCTCTTTGCCATCCCACGGGAGGAATGGGAGGCCAGCCTGGACTTTGACGACGCCATCCAGGCCCGCCTGGGGGAGGCAGAACAGGAGAAACGGGAGGCCGCCTTCCTGGATCACCAGGGAGATTGCTTCGCCATCTACCAGCTCCACCGGGGGCCAGACCTGCGGGACATCCGCTATATCCCTTTGGAGCGGCTGCGGGCCGAGGGGCAATCCCCGCGGAAAGGCAACTACGATCTGGTCTACACCGCCCCCCTCACCGGCCAGGGGGATACCCTCCAGCAGCTCAATCAGCTTTGGAAGCAGTTTAACAATGCTCACCCGGCGGATTACCACAGCCCCAGTATGAGCATCAGCGACATCGTGGCGCTCAAGCAGGGCGGCGTGGTATCCTGCCACTATGTGGACCAGTACGCCTTTTCTGAGCTGCCCGGCTTCTTCTCCGCCAGGAATCCCCTCCGGGCCGCCGAGGACAGCATCGAGCAGAACGACAACCAGCTGGACGGCATCATCAACAACACCCCCAGCGTGGCGGAGCTGGAGGCCCAGGTCAAGGCCGGCCAGCAGATTTCCCTTCTGGACTTGGCGAACGCCGTCCAAAAGGAACGGGAGAGAAAGTCCGTGGTGGAGCGGCTGAAGCAGCCGCCCCAGCCGGGACGCAAAAAAACAGCGCCGGACAAGGGCGCAGAAAGGGAGCGATGAGATGGGACATGACCGATATGCCATGACCCTGGCGGACACTCCGGCGGAGCTGGTGGGTATCCTCCGGGAGGGTGTTCCGGTGGGGCTGTTCCAGAACCGGACCGAGGCGGGCTATCTTCTGGAGGATGGCACGGCGCTGCTGGAGGCAGAGAAGGACGAAAATGGCTTCTACCTCGGCGGGGCGGGGATGGACGGAATGTACCTGAAAACCAGCGCCCGCTATGAGCCGGTGCGGGATGAGGATGGGCGCGTGACGGCCTTTCGCCGTATTAGCCCGTTTGCTCCCCGTTTCACCGATGAGGAGCAGAAATTGATTTCCCAGTATGCGCTGAACACTCAAGAAAACCTGCTTTCGGACCTGGAGGCGGCCATGCGTGTCATCAAGGAGCCCCGCCTCCACACCCTGTTCGCCAGCACACGGGACAAGCTGGCCCAAGTGCCGCCCGACGCCTGCACCCGGCTGATGGCCGACCTCCGCTTCACCTACCAGAGCCGGCACCAGCAGGACCTCCGGCAGCGGGCGAGGTCCGCCAAACCATCCAAACACAAAAATAAGAGAAGGAGAGACATGGAGCGATGAACGCATTTACCTATGAGGAACAGGAGCTTATGAGCATCTATGACCCCGGCACCAGGGAGGGCCTGATTGCCAACCTGGAGGAGATGCGGGGATACCTGGAACCGGACGAGGATGAGCTGCGAGAGCTGACGGACAGCGCCCTGGAGAAGCTGCGGGGCATCAGCGACGCCGAGTATGAGCAGCTGGAGCTCATGCCGGATTTTGAGGACTGAATTTGACTGGAATGGGGCGGCCGCTGTGCCGCCCCATTTTTGATCCAAAATGAAAGGGGGAGATAACCGTGGCGGCTAACGCCCAGGTTTTCGCGCAAATGGCAGACCAGACCGCCCGGCAGATTACGGGCAGTTACCGGGAGTGGACGGCCTTTCTCACCACCGCCGCCCGCCTCTATAAGTACCCATACCATGAGCAGCTGATGATCTACGCCCAGCGCCCGGAGGCCACCGCCTGCGCGGAGTACGACTTCTGGAACCGACGGATGGGCCGGTATGTCCGCCGTGGGTCCAGGGGCATCGCCCTGGTGGACACCAGCGGCGGCAAGCCGAGCCTGCGCTATGTGTTTGATGTGGCGGATACCGGCGGCGGAGAACGTGCCCGCCGCCCCTATCTGTGGCAGCTCCGGCCCGAGCACGAGGCGGCGGTGCGGCAGGCCCTGGCGGATCACTTCGACGTGCCGGACGACCCCGCACAGCCGCTTGTTTCCCAGCTGGAGCAGATAGCCAGCCGTCTGGCAACAGACTACTGGGAGGAACATCAACAGGAAATCCTCGGCATCGTTGACGGTTCCTTTCTGGAGGAATATGATGAGTTCAACATCGGGGCGGCGTTCCGCAGCGCCGCCTCTGTGAGCACCGCCTACGCTCTCCTGTCCCGGTGTGGGCTGGAGCCAGCGCGGTATTTTGAGCATGAGGACTTCCTGAGCGTATTTGACTGGAATACCCCCGCCGCCGTGGCCGCCCTGGGCACAGCGGTGAGCGAGGCCAGTGAGCAGGTCCTGCGGAGAATTGAAATCACCATCAAGCACTATGAGCGCGAGAAAATCGCAGAAAGGAGCCAGAACCATGACCAACGAGCTGACCTACATCCAGAACGGGGACTACCTGATCCCCAACCTGACCCTGAGCGAACCGCCGGAGGCCGCGCCCCTGGGCAAATACGGGCGGATGCGGAAGAACTACCTGGAGAAGCACCGGCCCATCCTGTTCCAGAAGATGCTGCTGGAGGAGAGCTTGTACCCCCACCTGCGGGAGACCGACGAGACGGCCCGGCGGAGGCTGGACGAGATGATGCCCCAGCTGGCGAAGGAGGCGGGGGCGACGGAGGCGTTGAAGGCAGCCGCCCCGATGAGCTGGGTGGGCCTGATGAACAACTGCAAGGCACAGGCGGAGGAGATCATCCTGAGCGAGCTGGTGTTCAGCTAACCGAACAAGCCGGGCAATTCAGTCTGTTCCCCACAGAGCGGGAGCAGCGGGAATCCATTTTGGAAGCGGAGAGCGTACAAACGCCCTCCGCTTTTTCCATCTCTGGTGAGGAATGGGATGTGGAGCTGCGGCGCGGGTCCGGCACTCAGGACAGCAAGCTGCGCATTTACGCCATGTACCTGGGGATGCCGGATACCAGGGCCGCCGTGGCCTTTCTGAAACAGGAATATGGCTCTTACTACGCACACAGCCAGACCTATCAGGACGGCAGCCACGGGACTGTCATTTATACCGCGAAGGATATTGAGTTTCGGCGGTATTCCCCCGGCGGCAGCGTACACATTCCCTGGAGCAGGGCCGCCGCCCGGCTGAAGGAGCTGATCTCCGGCCAGGACTATTTCACACCAGCGGAAAAAGAACGCTGGGACGCCATTGTGCGGGAGTTCCAACAGCGGGGAGAGGCGCTGCCCCAGCCGGTACCCCGTGTGGCATATCCGCCGCCCTACCGCACGGAGCAGCTGACCCTGGACGCTTCGGCGGCGGGACCGGCGCTGCCCACGCCAGACCCTATCCCCGCGCCGCCCTTCCACCGGCAGTATCTCCCGGAAATCCTGCGCCACGAGGATGGGGCGGCCTCCTGGGAGGCCCTGGTCAAGTTCTTCGCGGACCACCCGGAGGAAACGCTGCGGGCCAGCTACCTGCGCCTGCGGTTTGGTGAGGTTCCACATCAATATCCAGCTGAGGATGGGACCACCATCGGCTTTCAGGGCTTCTCGGACCAGCTCCATGTGTGGGAGGGCAGCATCAGCAACCCGGCTGCCGAGACCCGGCTGACCTGGCCGGAGGTTTGTCTGCTGGCAGAAAAGGAGATTGCCCCGGAACAGGCCCCGCCGGAGACCATTGTGGAGCCACCGACCCAGGAGGTCCCGCCGGAGGTGCCGGAGCGGCCCCAGCCGTCCAGAGCGGTCACACAGGCCGACATCGACGCCGCCATCCAGGAGTGGAACGGCAGCATTGAGAGCAAACACGCCGTTGTCCGCTACATGAAGGAGCACGGACGGGAAAAGGACACCGCCGCCTGGCTGCGGCAGGAATACGGCGACGGCCTGCCCGCCTTCCCTGTGACGGTGGACGGTGCGGCGGCTGACGTACCCTGGCCCAAGGTCCAGCGCCGGATTGCCCAGCTCATCCGGGAGGACCGCTTCTATACCCAGGCCGAGCAGGACAATTTTGACAGCATTGATCCCATCGCCATCCGGGAGGAGCTGGCCCGGCGGGGCATCGTCAACGGCCAGGTGGTGGACCCGGAGAAGCTGGACAATGACCCCTTCATCCAGCAAGTCATGGCCGATGCGGAGCGGGTTGCCGGAATGGAGAAGTCGGAGGCTTACACCAGTCCGGGTGGTCACACCTATCATCCTGGGGACGCCATAGACGCTTTCGTTGATGACAAGAGCTCCGTGGTTCGTATGGTCCTTGACCATGTGGACGAGGACTACATCTGGTACACCATGCCCAGTGTCCCCGGCCAGGAGCCGGTACAGATGCGCAGGGAGATATTTGAGAAATACCTGGACAATGGCGAGTTCCAACCTGTACCAACGCCGGTGCCGGAGAAAACGTCAGAGCGGAAGCCCACACCTACGGTCCGGGAGATTTATGAACAATATCTTCCCATCGTGCGGGAAAAGGTGCTGGCAGACAAAGCCTATCAGAACGCCTGCCGGAACTCAGACCGGGAGAACGCCATGCTGGAGGGCACGGAGGCCATCAAGCGGGCGGTCCGCACCATGGAGGACACGACCTTCCTCCGCCTCTATTATGATTTGGCGAGCTTCCACAACCGCCTCCATCAGGCGGTGCTGGACGAGACCTACCCCATCCTGGCCCACCCCGCCCCGCCGGACTTATCCCAACAGCCAATGGCCCGCGACGGCGACACCATCACCATTGGGGAGGGAGAGCCGACCCATGAAATAGACATTTCGGTTTCTGACGGGGACTGGGCGGAGATACAGGAAGCGGTCCCGGAAAATCAGCTTGAGCCGGAGGTTGTGACCCTCGATGGACAGCCCCGCAATCCGCTCTCCTCCGCCTATGGCGTGGGGGATTTCGTCTATCTGGAGGATAGGGAGTATAAGATTGCCGCCCTGGAGCGGGGGCGGGTGGAGCTCCTGGACCCCACGCTGTCCTACCCCGTCTACCGGCTGGAAACGCGGGAGGACTTTGAGCGGCTGCTGAAGCAGGACCAGCGCAACGGCCCCATTACCGAGTTTCTGCCCGCTGATTTAGAGCGGTTCGACCAAGACCTGCGGGAGGTGCTGACCTCCGGCCTGCTGACAGACCGGGACAAGGACTATGTTTCCCAATGGCTGAGAAACGGCGAGGGCAACACCAAAATCGCCCAGCGCCTTTCCACACAGCTTGCTGGCCGGGTGGAGACCATGGACATTGTGACCGGCGAGGCGGCAGACTACCGGGCCGCGACTACCGGCCTGGAGGTGGAGATCATCCGGGACGATGACAAGATACTTGCCACCGCCTCCGCCTCCTGGCGGGAGCTGGCCGCCGTTCTCCGCGCCCTGTATCAACAGGAGCTGGATGGCTTTTCCCACACGCCGGTCCAGCGGGAGGCGGTACGTCTGGAGGGTACCCCGGCCTATCAGGTGGGCGACCAGGTAACGCTGCCCGCCCCGGACCATGTGATCAGCGGCACCATCGGCTACATCGGGGAACAGGAAATCCGCATCGACACCGGGCCGTATGTCTGGAGCCACGAGACGGTCCAGCGGGAACAGTTTGAGGAGTGGCTGCGACAGGATGAGCGCAACAGCCATCTCACAGAGTTTATGTATGCTGATTTGGATTCGGTTGACCGCGACTTGCGGGAAGTGTTGACCGCTGACGGCGGCTTGCTCTCACAGGCGGAACGGGATGAAATCGCTTCCCGTTTCCGAGCTGGCGAAGGGAACACGCAAATCGCCGCGCTTTTATCTGAAATGGCCTCTGACCATGCAGAGCACTTGACGCTTTCTGCGGGAGGCCAGACAGATTACTACACCTCGACCGATGGTGTGGAAATCAATGTCCTGGATGACCATGCCAACGGGAAAAATGCGGCCTCGTTCTCATGGAGGGAAGCTGCCGCTGTCCTCCGCGCTGTGTACCAGATGGAACAGGCAGATCCCGCTCATGTGCGCGGGCAGAGAGAACCGCAGTCAGAGGTGGATAAATCTGTGCAGATAAAAACTGCTGCGCTTTATCCGGCGGAGGAAAACCATCTACCCTACGATGTGGTGATCCAGACCATCCGCACCAGCGAACCGGAGCCGCCAGCGCCCTCCCATGACCCGGAGCCGGAGCCGCCCCAGCCCGAAGCCGGGAATTTCCGCATCACAGACCCCCGCCTGGGCGAGGGCGGTCCCAAGGAGAAGTTCCGGCGCAACGTCGAGGCCATCCGCACTCTGAAACGGATTGAGGCCGAGGGGCGCGGTGCCACGGCGGCAGAACAGGAGGTCTTGTCCCGGTATGTGGGCTGGGGCGGCCTGCCGGACGCCTTTGACGCCGGGAAGGAGGACTGGTCCCGGGAATACCAGGAGCTCAAGGGCCTGCTGACAGATACAGAGTATGCCGCCGCCAGGGCCTCCACACTCAGCGCCTACTACACCAGCCCCACCATCGTCAGCGCGGTCTACGAGGCCCTGGGCAGCCTGGGCTTCCAGAAGGGCAACATTCTGGAGCCCTCCTGCGGCGTGGGCAACTTCTTCGGCCTGCTGCCGGAGGCCATGGCGGGCAGCAAGCTCTACGGCGTGGAGCTGGACAGCATCAGCGGGCGTATCGCCACCCTGCTCTACCCGGACGCCGACATTCTGGTCCGGGGCTTTGAGAAGGCCCACTTCCCGGACGGCTTCTTTGACGTGGCCATCGGCAATATCCCCTTCGGCGGATTCAGGCTGGCGGACAGCCGCTACGAGAAACAGAACTTCTTCATCCATGACTACTTCTTTGCCAAGGCCATTGACCAGGTGCGGCCGGGCGGCATCATCGCCTTCCTCACCTCCAACGGCATCAGCGGCGGCACCATGGACAAGAAGGACGACCGGCCCCGGCGCTACCTCGCGGAGCGGTGTGAGCTGCTGGGGGCCATCCGTCTGCCCAACAACGCCTTCCTGTCCAACGCGGGGACGGACATCACCACGGACCTGGTGATCCTTCAGAAGCTGGAGATGCCCCGCCAGCTGGGGGCGGAGTTGCCCCTTTGGGTGCAGACGGACACCCTGATGGAGCAGGAGCACACCAACAGCCGGGGCGAGACCCGGCGCAACTTCGTCACCATCAACCGCTATTTCCAGGAACACCCGGAGATGGTGCTGGGCAATCTGGAGGTTGAATCCGGCCCCTATGGGCCGCAGCTTGTCTGCAAGCCCATCCCCGGCGCGGACCTTGCCCAACAACTCCACGAGGCGGTGAGCCATATCCAGGGCCGGATTACAGCGGTGGAGCTGCCGGAGCTGGGCGGCGGGGACGAGGACGCTCCCGTGGAGCACAGCATCCCGGCGGACCCCAATGTGCGCAACTACTCCTATACCGTGGTGGACGGGGAAGTGTACTTCCGGGAGAACAGCATCATGGTGAAGCCCGAGCTGAACGCCACCGCTGCGGCCCGCGTCCTGGGCATGGTGGAGCTGCGGGACTGCGCCCACAGGCTCATTGATCTCCAGATGGAGGACGGGGACCCTCTTGCCATCCGGGGGGAACAGCAGCGCCTCAACAACCTCTATGACGCCTTCACCGCCAAATATGGCCGCATCAACAGCCGGGCCAACGAGCTGGCCTTCTCGGAGGACAGCTCCTACTATCTGCTCTGCTCCCTGGAGGTGCTGGACGACGACGGCAACTTCCAGGAAAAGGCGGATATGTTCACCAAGCGGACCATCCAGCCCCACCGGGCCGTCACCCATGT
The DNA here is from genome assembly GCF_002159225.1 of Flavonifractor sp. An91. Classification (NCBI taxonomy): domain Bacteria; kingdom Bacillati; phylum Bacillota; class Clostridia; order Eubacteriales; family Oscillospiraceae; genus Flavonifractor; species Flavonifractor sp. An91. Next base: position 45,747 of record NZ_NFHA01000002.1, read on the forward strand.
GGACACAGCCTCCGAGGCCCTGGCCGTCTCCATTTCAGAGCGGGCCAGGGTGGATATGGCCTACATGGCCCAACTCTCCGGCAAGAGCGAGGCGGAGCTGGCCGCAGACCTGCGTGGCGTTATCTTCCGCCTGCCGGACCAGGAGGACGGCAAGGCCGTCTATGTGGCGGCGGACGAATACCTCTCCGGCAACGTGCGCCAAAAGCTGGCCCAGGCACGGCGGGCGGCGGAGGCCGACCCCGTGTTCCAGGATAACGTGGAGGCGCTGGAACAGGCGCTCCCCAAGGACCTGGACGCCTCTGAAATTGAGGTGCGCCTGGGCGCTACCTGGATCGACGCTAAGTACATCCAGCAGTTCATGTATGAGACCTTCCGAACTCCTAATTATGTCAAAAACGAGGTGCGCGTTCACTTCTCCGCCTACACCGCCGAATGGAGCATCACTCACAAGGGGGCGGTCTCCTCGGACAATGTGGCCGCCTACGATACCTTCGGCACAGGCCGGGCCAACGCCTACTATATCCTGGAGAACACGCTGAATCTGCGGGATGTGCGCGTCTATGACACCATCAAGGAGGCGGATGGCACGGAGCGCCGGGTGCTCAACCAGAAGGAGACCACCCTGGCCCAGCAGAAGCAGCAGGCCATCAAGGACGCCTTCCGGGACTGGATATGGAGGGACCCGGAGCGCCGCCACGCCCTGGTGCGTAAGTACAATGATCTGTTCAACTCCATCCGCCCACGGGAGTACGATGGCAGGCATATCGTGTTTGGCGGCATGAACCCGGAGATTAAGCTGCGGGAACACCAACTCAACGCCGTGGCCCACATCCTCTACGGCGGCAACACCCTCCTGGCCCATGAGGTAGGCGCGGGCAAGACCTTCGAGATGGTGGCCGCCGCCATGGAGAGCAAGCGGCTGGGGCTGTGCCGCAAGTCTCTGTTCGCCGTCCCCAACCATCTGGTGGAGCAATGGGCTTCGGAGTTCCTGCGCCTCTATCCCGCCGCCAATATCTTGGTGACGACCCAGCGGGACTTTGAGACCAAGAACCGCAAGAAGTTCTGTGCCAAGATCGCCACAGGAGACTACGACGCGGTGATTATGGGCCACTCCCAGTTTGAACGCCTGCCGGTCTCCTGGGAGCGCCGGGAGCGGCTGCTCCACGACCAGATCGCGGAGATCGAGGAAGGCATTGAGGAGCTGCGGGCCAGCGGCGCGGAACGGGTGTCCATCAAGCAGCTGGAGCGCACCAAAAAATCCTTGCAGGCCCGGCTGGAGAAGCTCAACTCTACCCGCCGCAAGGACAATGTTGTGACCTTCGAGCAGCTGGGCGTGGACCGCCTCTTTGTGGACGAGGCTCACAGCTATAAAAATTTGTTCCTCTACACCAAGATGCGCAACGTGGCGGGCCTGTCCACCAGCGACGCCCAAAAATCCAGCGATATGCTCTTAAAATGCCGCTATCTGGATGAGATCACCGGCGGCAAGGGCGTGGTGTTCGCCACCGGCACCCCGGTCTCCAACTCCATGACAGAGTTATATACCATGCAGCGGTATCTCCAACAGGCCACGCTGGAACATCAGGGGCTTAACCATTTTGACAACTGGGCCTCCACCTTTGGGGAGACGGTGACGGCCATCGAGCTGGCCCCCGAGGGAACTGGCTACCGGGCCCGGACCCGCTTCGCCAACTTCTTCAATCTGCCGGAACTCATGGCCATGTTCCATGAGACAGCAGACATCAAGACCGCCGACCAGCTGCACCTCCCCGCCCCGGAGGTGGAGTACCATGTGGAGAAGTCCGAGCCCACCGGCCACCAGAAGGCCATGGTGCAGGAGCTCTCCAAGCGGGCTGCCCAGGTTCACACCGGGCGGGTGGACCCCAGGAGGGACAACATGCTCAAGATTACGTCGGATGGGCGGAAATTGGGCCTGGACCAGCGGATCATCAACCCCATGCTGCCCGACGACCCCAGCAGCAAGGTCAATCGCTGCGTGGACAACATCCTGCGCATCTGGAAGGAGGGCACGGCGGACAGGCTGACCCAGCTTGTATTTTGTGACATCTCCACCCCCAAGGCCAAGGCCGCCGCCCAGCGGGACAAGACCGCTATGGCGGCGGGTGATAAGACCGGCGGGGACCTTCACGCCCTGACCAATCTGCTGGACGGCGTGGAGCCGGACGCGCCCTTCTCCGTCTATGAGGACATCCGGGACAAACTCATCGCTGGGGGCATTCCGGCCCAGGAGATCGCCTTTATCCACGACGCCAACACCCCAGCCCGGAAAAAGGAGCTGTTTTCCAAGGTCCGGCAGGGCCGGGTGCGGGTGCTCATGGGCAGCACCTTCAAGATGGGGGCAGGCACGAATGTCCAGGACCGCCTCATCGCCCTCCATGACCTGGACTGTCCCTGGCGGCCCGGCGACCTGGAGCAACGCAAGGGCCGCATCGTCCGCCAGGGCAACCGCAACAAGAAGGTACATATTTACCGCTACGTCACCGAGGGCACCTTCGACAGCTATCTGTGGCAGACGGTGGAAAACAAACAGAAGTTCATCTCTCAGATCATGACTTCCAAATCCCCGGTGCGCTCCTGCAAGGATGTGGACGAGACAACCCTGTCCTATGCCGAGATCAAAGCCCTGTGCGCCGGAAATCCGCTCATCAAGGAGAAGATGAATCTGGAGGTTGATGTAGCCCGGTTGAAGGTCCTCAAGGCGGACCACCAGAGCAGGCAGTTCCGCATGGAGGACAACGTGCTGCGCTACTTCCCGGAGCAGATCAAGGAGGCAGAGGGCTTCATCGCCGCGCTGGAGAAGGATATGGCTACCCTGGCCGCCCACCCCCATCCGGTCACGGTCAAGGAGGCCGGGAACGGCAAGGCGGCGGAGGTGGAGAAGGGCTTCGCCGGGATGCTGATACGGGGGGACACCCTCACCGACAAGGACAATGCCGGGGCCGCCATCCTGGAAGCCTGCAAGGAGGTCAAGGACAACAAGCCGGTGGAGATCGGCAGCTACCGGGGCTTTGCCATGTTCCTGTCTGTGGAGAACTTTGGCTCCGACTTCATCCTGACCCTAAAAGGGGAGATGTCCCACCGGGCCACCCTGGGCACCGATGCCAGGGGCAACCTGACCCGCATCGACAACGCCCTGGCCGGTATGCCGGACCGAGTGAAAAGCCTCCAGGTCCGGCTGGGCAACCTGCGGGAGCAGCTGAAGGACGCCAAGGCCGAGCTGGGCAAGCCCTTTCCCCAGGAGGCGGAGCTGGCGGAAAAGAGCGCACGGCTGGCAGAGCTGAATGTGCAGCTGGATATAGACAGCAATCACGGGACAGCCCAGCGCGGGCAGACGGTGGCAAAGGCGGAGCGCCCCTCCGTGCTGGAGGGCCTGCGGCGGCCTGTACCGCCCAGGACGGTGGAGAAACGGGACAAAAGCCACACGATGGAGCGGTAAAGGAAACGCGGCCCCAGCGTCTCTCAGGAGCTTTCCTTGGCGCTGGGGCCGGCCTCCGCCCGCTTCGCTTTTTCCCGGCGGCGCTGTTTCTGTGCCGCCTTCTTCTGGCGCTTTTCCTCGATCTCACGCAGCCACACATTCACCGGCGCTTTCCACGGTTCGCTTTTGCTGGGGATATTTTTCACCAGACTGCGGGGATTGAGGCCCAGGCGCTTGGCCCGCGCGATGTCCTCATCGCTTAGGCGGCATTTCTTTTTTGCCTCCTGCCACATCTGCTCACTGTACGCCATAAAATTACCCCCAGCATTTTTGGCTCATTATACCATGCTGAAACTGATTTCGGAAGGAGTGTCTGACCATGAATCAAGAGGAAATGAACACACAGCTCTATGAAAAACTGGCCGCCGAGCAGACCAAGTACCGGGACTGGCTGATGGGCCAGCCCCCGGAGGAGATTTTGAACCACGCATACGAGTATGCCATCCGGGAGGACATTCTGGCGGCGGCGGAGCTTATGGATATGCCCCAGGCTCAGGCCGCCGCGCTGCTGGCCGTGCCTTCACCCATGGCGGCCATCTACGGGGAATGGAAGGACCGGGAGAGCCCCGACCTGGACCCGCTGCTGGACTGCATTTCAGACCGGGCCTATACCGCCCTCCAGGCCCAGCGGGAGCTGCCGGTGTACCGCTATCCCGGAGGCTATGCCCATGAGCACGGGGAGCTGGAGCAGTACCGTGCCTCCCGCAAGGCCAATATCGCCTGTGCGGAGGCCATTGACGCGGCTATCTCGGAGCACTACCGGAACGACCGCCTGGGACGGGAGGCCGTTTCCCAGGTGGCAGAGCAGTTTGGCTATGACCGGACACTCTACGTCCTCGCCAACACAGTACGCCACAAGGAGCATGACGGACGGATTTCCCTTGACAACAAGGCGTGGGCCAGGACCATCCCCGTCTTTGAGGACCCGGACGCCTGGGGACACGACCGCAACGTGGAGTTCGTGGTGGACGGGCACAATCCTGGCCTCGTTGATTTATTTATCAATGTGGCCCGGCATGAGTATCTGCTGACCCAGCCCCTCACCAAAGACGACATCCGTGCCGAGGCCGCCCGTATCCTCTCCGCCTTCCAGGCGGCGCGGGAGCCCAACAGCCCCAGCGGAACCCACTTCATGGTCCAGGTTTCCCCGGACTTCCTGGCCCGTGCAAACAGCAAGAACCGGAACCGGCTTGTCTCCATGCTGCCCTTCCGCTCCCTGTCTGTCTCCACGTTGGAGGGGCGAAAGGGCACCTATGCCCTGATAACCAAAGACGAGGATCGCACCCAGTCTCTGCGGCTGCGCAAGCCATCGGTGCGCAAAAAACTGAATGAGACCAGGGCCTCCGAGCCCAAGCTGCCCACCCCCGGCAGGCGGCAGGAACAGGAACGCTGACCATGGCGAAGCGGAAACGGGAGATTCAACTGAAATTCCGCGTCACCCCGGAGGAGCAGGCGCTGATCCATCAGAAGATGGAGCAGTACGGCACGGAGAACATGGCCGCCTATCTGCGCAAGATGGCCATTGACGGCTATGTGGTGCGGCTGGACCTGCCGGAGCTGCGGGAGCTGGTGTCCCTGCTGCGCCGGTCCAGCAACAACCTCAACCAGCTTACCAGACGGGTGCATGAGACCGGGCGCTTCTACGACGCCGACCTGGAGGATTTGCGGCAGAACTATGACCAGTTGTGGGAGGCCGCCCGGCACGTTCTTACGGGCCTTTCCAGGATCAAATAGCGGGGCAAAAAAATTCGCCGAAATTTTCGGCGAATTTCCGCATCGTTGCGGACAGGGGCGTTTCCCGGTATGATGGAACCAGAAAGAGGGACCGACGGAAGGACGTGATAGCCATGCTGACATTTGAAACGGTCCTGACGGTATTCCAGGCATATCTGGAAAAGGACCCGGCCTATGAGGTGGTCCAGACCAGCCGTGGCCTCACGGTGTTGGAGTGGAACCCGCCGGGGGATTCCTGGTGCGACGCACACCTGTGCCGGACCCCGGAGGAGCTGCGGGACACCCTGCTGGATTCCTACGCCAATTACCTGGAGTATGCGGAGCTGACCCAGGGGAAGCGGGACCTGACCCAGGCCGAGGCCCGGATGATTCAAGCCGCCCGGGATGTGATGCTGGAGCGGTGCCAAAAGGAGGACATTAAATGAGACTGCTGCTGAAATTGCTGGCCGCGCCGGTGGTGCTGGCCCTGGCCCTGTTCATCTGGATTGGCTTCCGGCTTTTATACTGTTCCGCTTTTCTCTTTGGCCTGGCCGGGACCATCGTGGGCCTGCTGGGGCTGGCGGTACTGGTGACCTACTCAGTCCAGAACGGCGTCATTCTTCTGGTGATCGCCTTCCTGGTCAGCCCGATGGGCCTGCCCATGGGGGCGGCGTGGCTGCTGGGCAAGCTACAGGACCTGCGCTATGCCATCCAGGATCGGGTGTATGGATAACAAACGAATTGCGCTGACAGAGAGGCGGCCCTGCGGGGCCGCTTCTCTTTTTTAAGGGGTGACAGATCATAGCGACTACACGCATCATCTCCATGCACATCAACAAGGGCCGAACCGTCGCCCAATGCCTCACCGACCGCACCAGCTACGCCAAGAACCCGGAGAAAACCCAGGGCGGCGAGCTGATTTCCTCCTTCGCCTGTGACCCGGCCACCGTGGACGCGGAGTTCCTGTTTGCCAAGCGGCAGTACCGGGCCGTTACCGGGCGGGACCAGAAAAATGATGTGATCGCCTATCAGGTGCGCCAATCCTTCAAGCCCGGCGAGGTCACGCCGGAGGAGGCCAACCGCATCGGCTATGAGTTCGCGGAGCGGTTCTTGAAAGGCAGGCACGCTTTCATCGTCGCCACCCACACCGACCGCCGCCACATCCACAATCACATCATCTGGAACTCCACCACCCTGGACTGCAAGGGCAAGTTCCGGGACTTCCGCCGCTCGGCCATGGCGGTGCGGAGGCTGAGTGATCTGGTCTGCCTGGAGCACCGGCTGTCCGTCATTGAGAACCCCAAGCGGGGCAGCCTGTCCTATGACAAGTGGCTGGAGAAGGAGGCCAAGCCCTCCCAGCGGGAGCAGCTCCGGCAGGCCATTGACGCCGCTCTGGAGGGCCGCCCGGCGGACCTGGAGGCCCTGCTGGCGCTGCTGGCCGGGGCCGGGGTCGAGGTCCAGCGCCGGGGCAAATCCATCTCCCTCCGAACCGAGACAGGCAAGAAATTCCTCCGCCTGGACCGGCTGGGAGAGGGCTATGGGGAAGCAGACCTGCGGGCCGTCCTGGCCGGTGAGAAGGAGCACAGGCCGGGCCGGAAGCAAGAGGTCCGGCGGCCTGAGCAGAGGGTCAGCCTGCTGGTGGACATCGAGGCCAAGCTGCGCTCCGGCAAGGGGGCCGGGTACGCCCGGTGGGTCAGCAAGTTCAATCTGAAGCAGACGGCACAGACCCTGGCTTACCTCAACCAGCACCAGCTTCTGGACTATCAGGTACTCTCTGAAAAGACGGCGGCGGCCACCGACCGCTATCACCAGCTGGGGGACAAAATCAAGGCGGCGGAGAAGCGCATGGCGGAGATCGCCGTGCTGCGCACTTACATCGTCAACTACGCCAAGACCCGTGAGGTCTATGTCGCCTACCGCAAGGCCGGGTATTCCAAGAAGTTCCGGGCCGAGCATGAGGCCGACATCCTGCTCCACCAGGCGGCCAAGCGGGCCTTTGACGAGCTGGCCGTCAAGAAGCTGCCCAAGATGAAGGACTTGCAGGCCGAGTATGCCGCCCTCCTGGCGGAGAAAAAGGCCGCCTACACGGACTACCGGAAGGCCCGCGATGAGATGCGGGAACTGCTGGCCGTCAAGGCCAACGTGGATCAGATCATGGGCCAGGATGAGCGCGGCAGCGCCCAGGAAAAAGAGCACGGCCAGCGGTGAGCTGACCGTGCTCTCATAGCGTCCACGGGACGCGCAGCCGCGCCGGATACGGTGCGTTCCGGGGGATTGGGGGGCTCCCCCAACAAGCATTTCGCAAAGTGGGTCCCGCTTTGCCCTGCTTGCCAATTTCTTAAAATGCGTGTGAACGTCAGATTGAGCGTTGTATTCCGTCTTGTTATAGGGACAAAAAAGATAAGGAGGCTTGTATTATGAACTTGAAAAGGCTCTATATCCAAACAATCCAACAGGTTATAAAACAAACAGACTCATACAAAATTGCTGTAAAGCAGAAAAAAGTACTTTTAGCGCATCAGAAATTGATTAAACCAGAACGAAACGATTTGAAAAACGAGAAAAGCTCTATATGAATTCATAAATGGGCCATTATAAAGAGTTTACTTGACTGTTTATAGACTTTTTCCTATTATGATACCAACGAGCGAGGTGAAACCATGAACTATACGATTATGGTCATAGATGATGAGCAGATGATTTTAGATATGCTGCGGGATCAGTTTGAAATGGAACAGTATCAAGTAATCACGGCAAAAAGCGGTGAGGAAGCCCTGCAAAAGTTGATCCAGCAGCCGGATATTATTCTGCTGGACATCAATATGCCGGGGATGGATGGCCTTGAGCTGTGCCGGGCAATCCGCGACCATGTGGCCTGCCCCATCCTATTCTTAACCGCCCGGATTGAGGAGGCGGACCGTGTCGCTGGTCTGCGGGCCGGTGGGGATGATTACATTTTGAAACCGTTCAGTCTTGTCGAACTGACTGCTCGGGTGGAGGCCCATCTGCGCAGGGAGAGCCGTATCCAGCAAAAAATCAGCGTCCGGGGCTTTGGAGACATTGTGGTGGACTACGCCGCAAGGACCGTCTCTCGAAATGGCCGGCCCATAGAACTTTCCAAGGTAGAATTTGATATAGTGGAACTGCTTTCTCTCCACCCTGGACAAGTGTTCAACCGGGAGGCAATTTATGAACAGGTGCGGGGTTTTGATGGCACCGCTGACAATACTGTGGTGAAGGAACACATCCGCCGCATCCGAAACAAACTGGGGGCGCAGTATATCGAAACAGTCTGGGGGTGCGGCTATAAATGGGTAAAATAAAACACTGGCTTCGCTCCATGCCTCTCCGCCGGGCTTTCGTATCACTTGTTCTTGTCATGGCGGTGCTTGTAGCAGGTATTTCGGCAGCGACCATTTTTACCTGTGTCAACGTGCAAAATCACATCTTGGAAAGTGTAACGGACTATCAGGTGCTGCCACCCCAGGAAACTGAGGATGAATATAACCTAGTGATTGCGGATGATGAACAGATTGTCCCGGGGGAAAATGGACAGCTTGTGATTTTATCCACGGAGTACCAAATCGCCAACTTGAGCGATACACAGCGGGTCGCCTACTATGCGGCAAAAGCAGCCGTGATCCTGGTGCCGACTTTGCTTTTCGTGCTTGGCACGATCTTCTGTGCCTGGATGTTTTATTCCATCAAACTGAAACAGCCGCTGTCATTACTCTTACAGAGCGCCGACCGCATATCGCAAAGCGACCTGGATTTTCGTTTGGACTATCCGGCTTCGGATGAAATGGGCGAGCTCTGTCGGGCTATGGACACCATGCGAGTCGCCCTCTTAAAAAATAATCAAGAGACCTGGGCTATGATGGAGGAGCGGCGCAAACTCAGCGCATCCATCGCCCATGACCTCCGTACCCCCATCACTGTGATGAAAGGATACACAGAATATCTCTCGCATAATGTCCCACTTGGACGCATCAGCGAGGACAAACTGCTGGACACGATCCACAATCTTTCCTTGGCAACGGAGCGGTTGGAGCAGTACGCAGACCAGGTGCGCGAAATACAGGCGATGGACGCTATCCCAGTGAAGCCAACAGCCTGCCCTTTGCGGGAATTTTTTGAGGAACAGGAGGACGAATACACCGTTTTGGCGCAGCGGCACCAGCTTCAATTCTCTATGGATATTAGTGGGGTCCCGGATTTTCAGGTCATGCTGGATGGGACCTTGGTACATCGCATGATCGACAATGTGATTTCTAATGCCCTGCGTTTCGCCCGCCGTGAGATCACATTAAAGGCCGGGTGGCAAGAAGGTCTGCTTACAATTCAAGTACATGATGATGGGAAGGGCTTTTCAGAAGAATCCCTCCGCTCCGCCACGAGGCCGTTTTACAAGGAAAATACGGAAAATGACCACTTCGGGCTTGGCCTCTCGATCTGCAACACCCTTTGCCAGAAACAAGGTGGAACGCTCTCTTTGAGCAATCGCAACGGGGCCTGCGTAGAAATGCAGATACAAGCAGAAAAAATTGATGCCGATTGACCAATCGTAGACCTTTTCCCATTATGCTCTCCTTATCCTACCGATAAGGAGAGTATTTTTATGCACAGATTTCTTTTTATTTCATTGGCACTTGTATGTTTGCTGGCTGGGTGCAGCGCGCCGCAGACCAGCGACCCAGCCACGGACGAATCGGACAACCTGGACGCCTATTTTGAGGAAGAACCAGCGGACAATGAGATGGGCTCTGCGGAATTTGGCCTGCAAGACCCGATGGACACGGTTTATACCTACGATGGTGAGTCTTTGGAAATTCCGTTCTCCATAACTGGCGCTTCTTCTGGAAAGACCACAGAGATTGGCGTCCTCCTATTTGTGGATGGGGTGGCCCAGCCCTATTCCGCAGTCTATGAGGATGGTACAGAGCTTGAGGAAAGCTATATGCAGGTCTTTAACCTGGACTATGAACAGCAGGAGAATTTCAACATGGTATTCCAGCCCGTGACAGGCAAAGCGGGAGAAACCGTCCCTGTTATGGCTGTCACCATTCTGGAACCCAGTTTTGTAGCAGAGGGGCCGGATAATCCGCGTTATGGCTTCCACCACCAGGAATCTGCAACCACATCCCGCCAGATTTCTTTTGTAGCAGACGCCCCCGCGCAGACATTGGCGACAGCCGGTACGGACTACAATGTGGTGGATCTGCCGCAGGACATATTAGATACCCTGGCCGCATGGGGTGCGACTGATAGCTTGGACACGACAGCAACCTTGTCCCTGGGTGTAGAAGATGGAAATTACATTCAGGCCGATGGGAAAACGGCAACGATTACTGTGCAACTCTACGGCGGGCCGGAGACGGATTTCAATATCACTCTGTTTATCAACCACCAGCCTGTCCAACTCAATGGAGCGGACTATCTCTCTGTTCGGACGGTGAAAAACCAGATGGTGGAAGCCACATTCCAGATTGATACCTCTGCACTTGGTACGCTGAACACAGTCTATGCCATTGCCGGTACCCCGGAAGATGGGGAGCTTGAAATCAACAATCCAGTTAAGACAGCATCTGTACTTTTGGTCAATGGGGAGGTTTGACGAACATGAAAAGAATCAGTATTTTACTTGCGCTTGCACTCAGTCTTTCTCTGCTTTCCGCCTGCGGGGGCAACGAACCGGCGGCAAGCACTGGAAATCCGTCCAGCGATCCCTCAGCGGACTCCCAGCAGGTTACTGACGAATCGGCGGAGCAGATAACCGGCATCGGGACCGATTTTCTCTCGCCGGAGTACGATTATACCACCAATGAGTTGAAACTGACCGACCTATCTACCGGCGGAGCAACAGCCACCTACGCTTTTGACGCCGCCCAAACGCCCCTGCTGACAGACAAGACCAGCCAGGGGGCCATCGTTATGCTGTCCAGCCAGACTGCGGCGGATGTGCAGGATACCGGCGGGGTCACGGTGATCTCCGGCGACAGTTCTGCGGAGACACTGTATTACTGGCTGTTCGATCAAAGCCTTAATCTGGTGAATACCTATGAATTGACGGACGAGGCATTGGTAAACGGGCTTTGGGGCTCTGTCTTTGCCGCCGCGCCGGATGGGAAATCCCTTGTATATGCGGAAGGCCCCAGTCTCTATCAATATATCTTTGACACGCAGGAATTGACCAAAATAACTCCCCCCATGAGTAAGACTGTTTATTTCGAGGCGGTCGGGTACAGTGACAGCGGGAGCTACTTGGCCTATTTTGGAAGTCTGGACGGGCAGGAAAACGCCACGGCCTACGGCTCGATTGATCTGAGCAATAACACAGCAACCATTTTTACTGCCGAAGGCTTTTCCGGTTCCATGCTCTCTGTAAACGGAGAATATGCCGCTGTTTCCGATACGATTCTGCCCGCCAGCATGGGCGGCGCAAAGCAGACCGGCTCTGTTCTCTTTTTGGACTTGGCTCAGCAGCAGGGAAAAGTAATCAGCGTGGAGAGTGGAGATGAAAGTGGGATCGCCGCTGTATCCGCAGACGGCCAGTATATTGTAACCTGTGCGGGTGGGGACAGCCCAAGCGGCACTCTGCGGGCCTATCAGGTCAGCGATGGCACGAAAGTTGCGGATGAAACCTATACGATGGATACAAACTGCAAGCCCTATGAGATTTGGGTCATTGGCCATTTCGCCTATGCAGCCCTGGGTACGGATGACGGCTATGCTCTCTCGCAGGCAGTGGAACTTCCGTGAGGAATATATGATGAAACTGGAACTTGAGCAAATCACAAAATATTATGGAAAATATCCCGCGCTCCAAAATGTTTCCGCTGCTCTGACAGAAGGGGTTTATGGATTGTTGGGGCCAAATGGAGCCGGCAAAACGACACTGATCAACATTTTGATTGGAATACTGCCTGCCAGTAGCGGCGTGATCCATCTGGACGGTGAAAACACCGTCCAGATGGGCGGGCGCTACTTCGACCAGATTGGCTATATGCCACAGTACCCTCAGTTCTATGCAAATTTTACCGTACAGGAATTTTTGGACTATATGTGTCAAGTAAAAGGGGTGGCAAACGTAAAAGAGAGCATCGACGCGGCCCTGGTTTTCGTCAACCTGGAGGAAAACCGCAGCAAGCGGATCGGGGCGCTGTCCGGTGGGATGCGGCAGCGGCTGGGGATCGCCCAGGCCATTCTGAACGACCCCAAACTGCTGGTGCTGGACGAGCCGACGGCGGGCCTTGACCCTGGTGAGCGGATTCGCTTCCGCAATCTCATTTCCCGTCTGGCCAAGGGGCGCATTATCCTTTTAGCTACCCATATTGTTTCCGATGTGGAATATATCGCCAAAGAGATCCTCCTGCTTCGGAGGGGTACACTGGTCATGCAGGGTACGCCCAGGGAACTGGAACAGAGCATCCAGGGGAAGGTGTGGGAGGTGTCGGCCAACGAGGCGGATATGGCCCTGATAGTGGACACCTACTGCGTGAGCAACATCAAGCAGCAGGACGGCTCCTATCTGCTGCGCATTGTAGATGACGGGAAACCGCTCCGGGGCGCAAGGCCGGTGCCCCCCAATCTGGACGACCTGTTCCTGCATACCTTCTTCCAGCCCAGTGAGGAACAGCCATGAGTTTTCTCTATTTGGAGGCAAGGAAAGGCATCCTGCGGCGCTATACGCTGATCGCGCTGGCGCTGTTCCTATGCCTGAATACGGTCAAAATCATCGCAGACTATCGCGCCGGCGAGATACGGCCTGTTGCGGCCAATACAAGTGGGATGCAGACAGGCTATAACACCATCTATGAGCGGATCAAAGGCCCCATTACAGAGGAAACCGTGCGCTTCCTCACGTCAGAGTACCAGCGGCTGGACGATTTGACGGCAGATGGCACATATAGCCGGGAACCGCAGGAGGGGACGTACAGCGGCTATATCTTTGGCGACTACTATCTGCTCCACAGCTATTTCTATCCCCACATGGAGTACAGTGTCAAATATTCCTCTGATATGGAGGAAATCCTGGCCCAGGCAAAAGAAAACGTGGTCTTCTATCAGGAGAGCGGAAATGTAGCGGGAGCGGCAGAAAATGCCTATATTCTCCAGCACTATGCAGACCGAGCGATCCCTGCGTTTTATCTGTATGACGGCTGGGAGACCCTGCTGTCCTATGACTTTTCCGATCTGCTGATCCTGCTTTTACTCATTTTGGCGGTAGCGCCCACATTCACGCGGGAGAGAGAAAATGGGATGACCCTGATCCTATCCTCCTGCAAGCGAGGCAGATGGCCTCTGCTCTTTTCCAAATGCGGCGCTGGAGTGATATTTGCCTGGATACTGACGATTCTGTTCGCCTTGGTAAACCTGCTGGTATTTGGGCTTTTGTGCGGCTTTGAAGGCTGGTCCAGCCCGCTCTATGCCATCGAGAGTTATCAATTTACACCATTCTCCGGCTCCATTTTGCTGTTCTATGGGTTGATGAGCGGGCTGAAAGCCATCGGTTTCAGTGTGACAGCACTTTTGCTGATTTTCCTGTCCGCCTGTTTCCAAAAATCACTTTATCCCTGTCTGATTGGATTGGGGCTCGGTGCGGCATTGAACTACTGCGCTGGCTGGGCGCTCTCCTCCGTGTGGTGGAAACAGGCTCTTTCCTGCATCAGCCCATTCACCTTGACCAGCGGCAGTAAACTACTGGAAAGCCTGTCCGGGGTGAGCATCGGCGGGGTATATTTGCTCCAGCTTCTTGTCGTTCTGATCGTTCAAGCTGTAATCGCGTGTCTGCTGGTCATAGCAATCAGGAGGAAATCATGCTGCAAGTAGAGTTAAAAAAGATATTGTTTCATCATAAAGGGCTTTTACTTCTTCTGATTGCTCTGGCGGCTTATGCAGTCTTTTGCATCGGCAGCGGCTACGACAGCAGTTATGTGATTGATCGGAACGAAGATACCTACCTGACCTACATGGACCGCTGGCAAGGCGAGGTAACAGAGGAAAAGGCGCAGGAGATGGAGACGGAATACGCAGAAGCCACCCGCTCCGATGACGGCAGAAAAGCCGCCTTCTTGACCATCTATAACCAGTATTACTACGCAAAAGAGGACCCCGCCCATCGCTTCCTGATGGATGAGCGGGGATGGGACACACTCCTGACCCACGATGGGGTGAATGTAATCCTGCTGTTGTTCCTGCTGGCGCTCTGTGTCCCAGTATTTTGTGGGGAATACCAGTGTGGGATGGCGCAGATCCTCCGCTCTTGCAGAAATGGCCGAGGGCGGCTGGCTGGAATCAAATTAGGCGTAATGGCGGCCCTGGCGGTTCTGGCGACGGCTCTGTTTCAGTTGGTGCAGTTTGTTGTTGTCTCCTTGTCGGTCGGCCTGGACGGAGCATCCTATCCGTTGCAAAGCCTGTCCTTTTTTGAAAATTCTCCCTACCTTATTTCCGTTGGGCAGGCGTATGGAATTGTAGTTTTGTCCAGGTGCTTGGGCGCTGCTTGGCTTGCTATCCTGATTGCCCTCCTTTCCATCCTGTTCCGGCAGACGGTACTGACTACGTTTTCCGGCATCGCGGTTTCTATCCTACCACATTTGATTGGCGGCAGCTTTCTCAAATATGTTCTTCCGCTTCCGGCGGGTCTGCTGGCCGGAACCGGCTATGTGTGGGGGACACTGACAGAGGTTGGATATGACGAGGACTGGAACTTGATTGATATAGTAACCTTTCCGGGCATCACACCGGAGCAGTTTGGATTTTTGGCGATTCTGTTCTTGGCAATCGTCTGTCTGCTGATTTGGCTCTGTCTCAGGTTTTATATTGGCAGGCGGAAGGCAATTTCTGCCCGCCCGGTCCTGACAGTGGTACTCATACTCTGTATGACCGTTTCATTGACTGGTTGCGGGCACAGCAATTCCAGTGAGATTACGCATGATTTTCTGGCCGATGCGTCCGAAGGAGAAAACAGCGCCTACACGGTAGAGCTTGATATGGTGGAGAACACCATCACTGCGACCAGCAAGGCCACAGGCGAGGCTATCCTGCTGACCCGTAATCCCTTTGGACAATCCGGGTCTATCTCCAGCATCTATGTTGACGAGGATGCCTGTTATTATGCCTCCAGCGGCGAGGTGGGGGATGGCTTTCAGATTTACCGAATCGACTTCAAGGATTTCTCCACACGGCTTTATTTCAGCACCGGCTCTGATAACACAGCGACCTTTTGGGGGCTGCTTGACCATGAACCGACAGTGGATGAACTGCTGGCAGATGTAGGCTCCATTACATCCTTTGTCGTAGACGGGAACTACATCTACTATCTGCAAGGAGGACGGCTCTATAAGGTATTCCGTTGGACGGGATACGAGATTGTAGTAGTCTCTGATACAACACAAATGCACAATCTGGAATATTGCAAGGGTAAGATTATATGCGATACATAAGGGAGAGCGCAAACATCTAAAGCATCAATTAGAAAGCATAAGACAGGCGACCATATTTAGGCCGCCTGTCTACTATGCTATCTGTATAGCTACTATCAGTTCATGTCTTGACCATTCTTCTCAAATGTTCTCAAATTCTTTTGCTATGGCTCGTGCCGCTGACATCATTACCCTCCGGCCCTGTTCCGGGCAGAAGCGATATAGTGTCCCAAGTTCGTTTATATTGTTCTGCTCGTCTGTACTATCTTGATAAAACAACGTATCAAAGGAAATCTTCAAAGCAGTTACCAAGGACAGGAGCACCTCAAAAGACGGGTTAATCTCCCCGTTCTCTATTTTTCCAATGTGGCGGACAGACACGCCCGATAGGTCAGACAGAGTTTCCTGTGTCATCTCTCGCTGATTTCTTGCGGTCCTTATGGCAGCTGCAAGCCGATCCAGAGACTTATCTGGCATGATTGTTCACCTCGATACCATTCTATCGTTCTGGAAGGAGGTTTTTAATCACCTAGTCTGACGGGTTAATCAGTATTATTATTCCGGTTTGTTTGTAATATACGCTTTCTGATGCCTGAGAGCTTATAAAAAAAACGGCAGCTCTCAGGAGGGTTTTGTGCGCCCAAAAGGACATAACTGCCGTAGGGAGGCAGTTATGTCCTTTTTTTACGGGATTCGATACGCGCCACACCCATATTCTTTAGGTGAGCGGTCAAAAAAATACCAGGGACCTTATCCTGGTATTATACCTATCAGCAGGAACGATTAGGCGGAAATAAACAGAAAAATCGTTCGTGCCCCAGGAAATGCGCCGGATGCCTTCGTGGGCAGTCCGGCGATGTTTTTTGTCGAGAAAAGCGGAAGCGTGTCAGTTCAGTCGGGTGTCGCTCCCCACCGACCTGTTTTGGCTTTTTGCGCCACCCCTGCGAAAAAGACTAAAATGGGAGGAATACTCATGTATGATCGCAAGAGTGACTACGCCTTGAACAAGCAAGATCGGGACGCCATTGTGTGTGGGAGCGTCACCGGCGTACATATCCGGCTGACCCGTTCTGACTTCGCCAGCGAGGAGGAATTTCAAAAGTGGAAAGCATGGTCTGACCGAGACTATCACACCACGGAGAAGGCCGGACGTGCCTATCACGACAATCGCCTGCCCCTGGAGGATTGGGCTGTCCCCAGCGCCCCCTCTGTGGAGGAACTTCTTCTGGATGCTACCAATACAACGGAGCAGGATGAGGTCAGGGATGCCCTTGTGCTGCGGATCAGAACTAGCTTGACGGAGAAGCAGTTCCGCCGCCTGTCCCTTTACTATCTGGAGGGCAGGAGTGAGCATGAGATTGCCAAGATGGAAGGGGTTGGTCAGCGCCGTATTTCCACCTCACTTACACGAGGCAGAAAAAATCTTGCAAAAATTTTTGAGAAAAGTGGGTGGAACAGGGGCTAAAATCAAGTCTTTTTTTGTGTTTAGTGAAGGGCGCGCTTTCCCTGCCGCCTTCTCTGTAAATTGAAAATTGAATACACGGTATTGCAGGCACAACCCCGCGTGAACAGCGACACAAGGAGCGCCGCCACGACAGCCAGCTTCAGGAGGTGATGGACAAGCTGGCCGAGCGATCAACGCAGTCCTTGGACCCGGTACAGGCACACCGGGCGCGACGACAGCGCGGACGCATAATGAGACTTTCGTAACGACCTCCCACATCAGAGGGGGAGCCCTGCGGCGCACGTTTCGAGCGACGCTGTGGAGCTATGACAGCCCTGCCAGGGGCGGCCTGCAATATCCCCTCCCGCTGGGGTGCGTGGCAAATACGGCGGAATACGTTCAATGAAAATTATGCGCAGCTGCGCCGGAGAATTGTCGCTTTATGCTAATGCGGACACGTCCCTTTCCGGCGCAGCTGCTTATCTGTTTGGGAGGTAGATTATGGCATATCCCCTCAAATCCATGCAGGGGCAGGACAAACAGCCGCCTGCCCCCAAAAACAAAGAACTTGCCTCGTCCGCCACCTACCACATCCAGGGCCGGACGTTTCTTGTAGAGCCTATCTTTCAAGAGGAGGGGGCGGAAACGCTCACTTCTCTATTGCTCAACCTGCTGCGGGCTGAGGCTTGCGCCGAATAGCCCGCCGCATCCGTGACAACGGCAGTCTGCTGTGGTATAACCATGTTGTAAATACTGCTTGTTTGACTGCCGGAAAGGAGGCTCCATGAAACAGTCAAAAAGCAGAATCGCCCGAGAGAACACGGCGATTTTATACGAACGTCTCTCCCGTGACGATAATCTTGAAGGTGACAGTTACAGTATCCAGAACCAAAAGAAGCTGTTGACGAAAATCGCCAAGGAGAAAGGTTATACCCACCTGATCCATTTCTACGACGACGGCATCTCCGGAGTTACGATGGAACGTCCCGGCTTCCAGGCGATGCTGGCAGAAATCGAACAGGGCAAGGCATCCGCCGTGTTTGTGAAGGATCTCTCCCGCCTGGGCCGAAACTACATTGAGGTCGGCAAGCTGATGGAGGAGTTTTTCCCGGAGCACGACATCCGCTTTGTTTCCGTCTCTGACAACATCGACACGGATGAGGGCGAAAACGAGCTTGCTCCGATAAAGAATTTATTTAACGAATGGTACAGCCGTGACATCAGCAAGAAGCGCCGTATCAGCAACAAGATCAAGGGTAACGCCGGGGAACCGATGGGGCAGCCCCCCTATGGGTATCGGAAAGACCCGCACAACCCCAAGCGTTGGATCATTGACGAGGATGCCGCTGTTGTGGTTCGCCGCATCTACCGCATGAGCCTGGACGGCTACGGTGTGGAGCAGATTGCGGATGCGCTCTCTAAGGACGGCATCCTGACGCCGCGTTTTTACTGGCAGCAAAAGGGTATCCACCGGCCCGGCAAAGCGCCCAAGTACGGCCCGTGCCACTGGAACGGTTCCACTATCACCCGCATCCTGACGCTTCAAGAATACTGCGGGGACGTGCTCAACTTCAAGACCTACTCCAAGTCTTACAAGAACAAGCGGCGGCTGGAGAATGACCGTGAGAATTGGGCCATCTTCCTGGATGTCCATGAGCCAATTATCCAGAGGGCCGCATGGGAGAAGGTCCAGGAAAAGCGCGGGAAAATCCGCAAGCGCCGGACCCATGAGGGCGAAAAAAATATGTTTTCCGGCCTGCTGGTCTGCGCCGACTGCGGAAACAATCTGCATTTCCACTTCAACCAGGGGAATCCAGAAATCACCTACTTCAACTGCTCCAACTACAAGGGCAACCGTGGAACCTGTACTTCGACCCACTATATCCGGGCCGATTTCTTGGAACAGGTCGTTCTGGCGGAAATCCGGCGCTTGACAAAGTTCGTCAGCCAGTATGAAAAGGAGTTCGCCAAACTGATGATGGGCTTTTCTCAGAAAGCCGCTGCGGATGAAGTGCGCACCATGCACCGGGAATTGGACGCCGCCATCTACCGCGACAAAGAATTGGACAGCCTGTTTGAACGGCTCTATGAGGACAATGTGGCGGGCAAGATCACCGACGAGCGGTTTGCCCGGATGTCGTCCAAGTATGAGGCGGAGCAAAAGGAGCTGCGGGATAAAATAAAAGCCTTGCAGGACGCTGTGGAGCGCACCAAAAGCAAGGCTGTCACGGCGGATATGTTTATCTCTGCCGTCCGCAAATATACGCGGGCCAGAAAGCTGACCCCGAGGATGCTCAATGAGCTGATTGAAAAAATCGAAGTTCATCAGGCGGAAAAGGTGGACGGCGTATGGCAACAGAAGCTCACCATTCACTATCACTGTGTCGGCGTCGTCTCCATCCCACAGGCCCTACCGCTCCCCATGCCGGACATCACCATGAACACGCGCAAGGGCGTATATGTCAGCTACGTCCCTGCCGAGAAAGCGGGGTGAGCGCATGGCAGCACCAAAGCGTGTCTGGCTTTACGGACGGATTGACCGGGGCGGCACAAACCAAGTGCTGGACTGCCAGATGGAGTATCTGCGTTGCTGGGCCAAAGAGCAGGGATGGGTGATTGCCGGCGAGACACGGGAGATCCGAAGCGGTATTTCCCCGGACCGGCCCGGACTGAGGGATGTCACACAGGCCGCCGCAGAGGGATGGATGGACGCCGTTGTCATAAAGAGCATGACCCGGTTGTGCCGCAATTACTTGGACACCTATGCGTACATCAATCGCCTGCAAGAACTCGGTGTCAGCTTGGTGTCTATAAAAGATCAAGCCATACTGACCGCTTTCACCATTTGCTTGTAGCAATAAAAAAGCGAATGGTGATACAGCATCTTTCAAATACTGTATCACCATTCGCATTGGTGCGCGAGGCGGGACTTGAACCCGCACGTGCGTAATGCACACTAGAACCTGAATCTAGCGAGTCTGCCAATTCCACCACTCGCGCATTTGGCGTTGCGCTGTCGTTCAGCGCGAGATATATACTACCACGTCGAATCCAGGTTGTCAACACTCTTTTTCACTTTTTTCAAATTTCTTTTTATATCGATATTCGCTATTGACTTTGTATCGAATATCGCTATACAATGAAGCTGACAAAGGGGGGTGGTTACCATTGGCACGCAAGAAGCTGGAGACGCTGACAGAGCAGATGTTCTATGTGCTGCTGGTCCTGCGGCAGGAGCGCCACGGCTACGGCATCATGCAGGCCATCACCGCCCTCACCAATGGCCGGGTGAACGTGGGAGCCGGCACCCTGTACGCCCTGCTGGAGCGATTTGAAAAGGATGGTTTGATCCTGCTCACCCGGACGGAACTCAACCGGAAATACTATCAGCTTACCCCTCAGGGAGACAAGGTGCTTCAGGACGAGTACCAGCGCATCCGCCAGCAGGCGGCGGATATGGAACAGGTATTGCGTGAGGAGGAAACGACATGAAGCGGAAATGGACGCTCTTTGCCTATCCTGTCATAGACATCAAGGCGGCGGAGGCTATGCTCAACCGCCGGGCCGGGGAGGGCTGGCGGCTGGAAAAGCTGTGGCTCAACTTGCTGGCCCGATTTGTTCCGGCGGAGAAGCCGGTGACCTACAGTCTGGACTGGTACGACCCCGCTCGGGAGGATGGGCCGGACTACCTCCGCCTGCTGGCCGACGCCGGGTGGTATCAGGCGGCCCAGACCGGCTACTGGAACATCTATGAGGCCCCGGCGGGCACACCTCCCATCCAGACAGACGGTGAACTGGAGTACCGGCGGTTCCGGAAAAAATCCCTTCACCGTATGATGTTCGGCTGGGCGGTCTGCCTGATCTGTTTTCTGCTGCTGCCCCTGTTGGGCGTGGCCACCAACTGGACAGGTACAGGGACGGCCCTGCTCTTCTGGGTATGGATTCTTACCAGGTACAACACTGCGGCGCTGGTCTTTCTGTGTCTGCCCCTCCTGTTGGCCGGAGGACTGCTGTGGTCCGGACGGCTGCTGCTGCGGCTGATCCAGTGGCGGCAGGCGGCAAGCGCAGGCCTCCCCTTCCCCACGCCGGGACCTAAAAGCGCCATGGCGGCCCGCCTGCTGGTGGTGCTGGGCTGCCTGCTGATCCCCCTTTTCCTCCTGGCCCTGCTGCTGGATGCGAATGCCGGAGTATACTCCCGTGCATGGATGGTTGGCATTGTCATCGGCGCTCTGCTCTATGGCTTGCTCAAACAGGACCCCGCCTATCGCCGGGCCCGGCGGGGAAACTGGATCATGGCCGGGGGTGCGGCGGTTCTGCTGGCAGTCAGTCTGCTACCCCTGTCTCCCCTGACCGCCCGGCTCCAGGTGGCTCCTCCCCTGGCAGGACAACAGCTCCTCCCAACCGCGGAGGCTACCCTCCGGGAGGACAGTACTACCTTCCTGGCTTCCCATACGGAATGGACCGAGTGGTGGTCGCCGGATGGGACAGATTACACGCTTGCGCTGGAGGGCCAGGGCTGGGTGCTGCCCTGGAACTGGCTGGCCAACGATGTGCAGAACGCATTGACAAAACAGAATATGGCCCCCCTCCCCGGCTATGACGGCGTATGGACTGACGGGGACAGCTACGTGCTCCGCCGGGGTAATACGATCCTGTGGGTGGAGAGCGGACCACCCGCCAGCCAGTGGCTGGATCAGGTACTCATTCATTTGGAGGCTTCCACGGCATGAAACAGGAGAAACAAACTTGTATCCGCTGGTTCCGCTACACTGTCGAGGACGCCAAAGCCGCTCAGGCGGAGCTGGACCAGCTGGCAGACAACGGCTGGGAGCTGGCGGAGCTGGGCATTTTCACCGCCGCCTTCCACCGCTCAGAGCAGCCCCGCCGCTGCTGGGTGGAGCCCGCCCGGTGGAAGAGCAGCAGCCGGAAGGACGAACAGTCCCGGGCGGATTATCTGGCCCTGTGTAATGAGGCAGGCTGGGATCTGTTGGATGAGGCAGGCGGTCTGTTCTATTTCCAGGCCAAACCCGGTACCCATCCCGCCCCCATTCAGACCGACGGCAGCATGGAATGGGAAGAGGTTTTAAAAAAGAGCCTTCGGAATCAGGCCAATACCTTTTTTTACTTGGTGATCTATTGGTCGGTCTATGGGGCAATCAACCTGTTCCGGGATCAGCCCCGGGTGTGGGAGATGTTTTTCTCCAACGGGGCTATGTTAGCTCAGCTGCTTCTGTTGGCATGGGCCGCCCTGGTACTGTATCTGGGGCTGCGTGTGGTCCGCTACCGGAGGAAATGCCGCCGGGCAGTGGAACATAACGCTCCCATACCGATTCCCAGCCGGAGCACTGCCCGATTCCGGGGCGCTGCACCCCTGTGCTATGCTCTCATAGCCTTGGGCATCGGGATCAGCCTTTTCATAAGTATCTCCGACAGCCATACAACCTTTGAAGGAGGCAGCACCCTGACCACTGGAGACTCCGTGTTCGGACAGACAGCAGAGTATCGCCGGTTCTCAGAGAAAGATGGGGATCTGTGGGTGGAATCCTATGACTGCCGCACAAGCTGGTTGGCCGGTATCATCTGTGACGATCTGCGGGCCATCGAGGGCGACCAGGGCCGCCTGGACCGCTATTTCCACCTGCACGACCCTGCAGCGCTGACCCAGGCGGAACTGGGCTACGACCAGGCCTGGACCTACCACTGGGACGAAGGCAACGGCCTGATCTTCCGGCAGGGGGACCGGGTGGTCCACATCGAGGCGGAAAAACTGAACCTTACGGATAACAATACAGTATCCTCCTTGCTGGGGGAATTGGACCGGTCCGCTTGCGCCCTTCTGGAATCTGTGATAGCATAGACAGGAAAACAGACGCAGGAGCGTGAACACCATGGAACAACTTCTTTTTATCAACGCCTGTGTGCGGGGTGAGCGGTCCCGCACCCTGAAGCTGGCCCGCCGGTTCCTGGAAAGCTGGCAGAAGGCCCACCCCGATGGAGCCGTCACCGAGGTGGACCTGTGCAAGGACCGTCCGGTACCCCAGTATCCCGAGGTACTGGCGGAGCGGGATGAACTTTGGAACGCGGGCAAGCTGGACGATCCTATGTTTGACCTGGCCCACCAGTTTGCCGCCGCCGACCGGATTGTAGTCGCTGCCCCCTTCTGGGACCTGTCCTTCCCCGCCATCCTGAAGATCTATCTGGAGCGGATCTCGGTGACGAACATCACCTTCGGCTACGATGAGCAGGGCAACAACGTGGGCCTGTGCAAGGCGGACAAGCTGCTGCTCATCACCACCCGGGGCGGCAACTTCTCTCTGCCTGAAACGGCATGGATGGAGATGGGCGCCCGGCAGCTGGAGGCTCTGTGCGCCATGTACGGCATTGACTCCTTCCAGTGTCTGGCCGCCGAGGGACTGGACGACATCCGCAACGACAAAGAGGCCATTCTGGCCGAGGCCATGGGTCGGGCGGACGCCATGGCGGAGGTGTTTTAAGTGAAGAGCCGCATTCTCCTGCTTACCACCGGCGGCACCATCGCCTCCCTGCCCACCGACGACGGCCTGGCCCCCGGTCTAGACGGGGAGGGTCTGGCAGAACTTCTCCCACGGGGCGTTACCGACTCCTACGACATCACCATCCGGGACATCCTCCATCTGGACTCCTCCAACATCCAACCCGAGGAGTGGCAGACCATCGCCCGCCACGTCTTTGAGCAGCGGGGCGCCTATGACGGTATCGTCATCACCCACGGCACCGACACTATGGCCTACACCGCCTCCATCCTGTCCTTCATGCTCCGGGGCATCTCCATCCCGGTGGTACTCACCGGGGCTCAGCTGCCCATGACCCACCCTCTCAGCGACGGCATGGAGAACCTGCGGACCGCTCTGGCTATGGCAGCCTCCGGTGTGGCTGGTGTATTCCTGGCCTTCGACCGGAAGGTGATTTTGGGCTGCCGGGCGGTCAAGACCCGTACCACCGACTTTGATGCCTTCGAGAGCGTCAACTGGCCCCTGGCCGCCTCGGTGGACGGCAAAGGCCTTCAGATCCACCGGGAGGCCATCCCCACCACCGCCGGGGCCTGTACTTTGCGGGACAGGCTGTGCGACAAGGTGTTTCTCATCAAGCTCACCCCCGGTCTGGACCCGGAGATCTTCGATATGCTCCTGCAGATGCACTACCGGGGCATCGTCATCGAGGCCTTCGGCGCCGGCGGGCTCCACTTCGTCCGCCGGGACCTGATCTCCAAGCTCCAGACAGCGGCCCAGGCAGGCATGACGGTGGTGGTATGCAGCCAGTGCCTGTATGAGCCCAGCGACTTCTCGGTGTACGAGGTAGGCCAGAAGGTGCTGGCTCAGGGGGTCATCCAGGGCCGGGACATGACCACCGAGGCGGCGGTCACCAAGCTCATGTGGGTATTGGGCCAGACTGACGACCCGGAGATCATCCGGGACTACATGGAGCGCTCCCTGGCGGGAGAAATGGCATAACACAGCAAACGGGCGTACCGCACAAGGCGGCACGCCCGTTTTTTCTTAACTAACCAGAGCCTTGCCCAGATCCCGGCAGGCGTCGGCGGCGTCGGCATTGGGGGCCTCGTGGGCAATCACCGGCTCGTCGGCCAGCTTGCACCCCAGGTCCTCGCACTCCTCCGCCCAGGTACGCATCCATTCGCCGTCTCCCCAGCCGTAGGAGCCAAAGAGGCCGATGGTCTTGCCCCCCAGGCTGCCCTTAACGGCGTCAAACATGGGCTGGAACTCCCCTTCCTCCAGCTGTTCGGCCCCCATAGAGGGACAGCCGAAGGCGATGGCATCGTAGCCGCTCACCAGATCGGGAGTAAAGAGGGCGGGAGGCAGCAGGTCGGCCTGACCGCCGGCAGCCACGATGCCCTCCTCCACCAGCTTGGCCATGGCCTCGGTGTTGCCGGTGCCGCTCCAATAAACTACTGCGATCTTGCTCATGTCAATCATCCTTTCATCTATGATGGATCTGTATTCAGGCCGCCACGGTCAGCTGTCTCAGGGTCGCCCCTGCCGCAAACCGGCGGCGGTAAACATTGGTACACTCCTTGAACCGGCGGAACTGCCGCTGGGCCTCTCTGGGATCGCCGTAGCACTTCCAGCAGCCGCAGAGGGTGAAGTTCTTCCCCTTGTGGCGGATAAAGCCCTTCACATCGGAGAGCGGATAGCCCAGGAACACCCCGATCTCATGGGGGAACTCCCCCTCCAGGCACAAACGGGCGGCCAGCTGACGCAGACAACCCCGGCTCTCCGTCCAGGGCTCATACCCCATCTCCCGGAGAAAGGCCCGGTGATCCGGCTGATCCAGCAGCCCCGCCAGGGCCTCCTTCCGGTAGAGGTAGACCAGATAGGCCCCCGTCCTCCGGCAGCCCTTCAACAGGGTGAGTACCAGTCCCCGCCCCTCCAGCGCCCTCCGGCAGGCAAGAAATTCCCCGGCAAAGTCTCCCCCCTCCTGGGGCTGGAATCGAAACAGACTGGCGGGCTTCAGCCCCGCCAGGGTGGGAGCGCCATGCTCAACAAGTGCGGCTTGCAGGGACATCATTGGTACTCCTTTCGAGGTTAGTTTTAGCTAACTACTTTGCTTTATTTTTGGTTAGCCATTGCTAACCACGTCATAAAAATACCATACTTCCTCTTCCCTGTCAACCCCTTTTTGCGTTTCCCGCCGCTTGACGGCGGCGGCCCGTCCTGCTACAATTTTCTTTAGCATGACAAAAGGAGCGAGTTGTTTGATGGTATCCCTCGCCCCCATGGAGGGGCTGACCACAGTTTACTACCGGCAGGCCCTGGCCCGCTGGTTCGGCGGGGTGGACCGGTACTTCACTCCCTTTCTGACTCCCACTCAGGACCACCGCTTTACCAAACGGGAATTACGGGAGATCCTGCAGGAGCACAACGGCGGCCTTCCCACGGTGCCCCAGCTGCTCACCCGAAACGCAGAGGACTTTCTTTGGGCGGCGGGAGAACTGGCCGCCATGGGCTACCAGGAGGTCAACCTGAACTTGGGCTGTCCCTCAGGCACGGTGGTGGCCAAGGGCAAGGGCTCCGGCTTTCTGGGCCATCCGGCGGAACTGGATGCCTTTCTGGAGGAGATTTTTTCAAAGGCCCCCTGTGCCCTCTCCATCAAGACCCGGATCGGCCTGAAGGATCCGGAGGAATTTGCCGCTCTGCTGGCCATCTACCGAAAATATCCTCTGGCGGAGCTGATCGTCCACCCTCGGGTACGGACGGATATGTATAAAAATACCCCTAGATGGGATTGCTTCGGGGCGGCGCTGGAGAACTCCCCCTTCCCGGTTTGCTACAATGGAGACATCTACACCCCTGATGACGCCGCCAGGCTCCAGGCCGCTTTTCCAGCGGCAGAACGGCTCATGCTGGGCCGGGGGCTAGCCGGAGACCCCGCCCTGGCCCGCCGCCTCAAGGGCGGTTCCGCCGCCAGCAAGATGGAACTGGCCGGGTTTGTGGACCAGGTGTATGAGAGCTATGCGGAAGCCTTTGGCAGCCGCCGCAACGCCATGCTGCGTATGAAGGAGGTCTGGTTTTACCTGATCCGCCTGTTTCTGGAGGGGGACAAGCTGTCCAAGGCCATCAAGAAGGCCCGGGACCCGCTGGACTACGAGTCTGCGGTACGCTCCGTCTTTTCGGACCTGGAACTCTCCCCCGTGCTCCGGCCCGACTGGTGAGGGCCATGGAATACTGGGTCTACATCCTCCGGTGTGCCGACGGCAGCCTGTACACCGGCACCGCCGCCGACGTAAACAAGCGGGTGGCGGTCCACAACTCCGGCAGAGGGGCCAAATACACCCGCTCCCGCCTGCCGGTGGAGGTGGTCTACCGGGAGGCCTGTCCTGACAAGGGGGCGGCCCTCCGGCGGGAATACGCCATCAAGCAGCTGCGCCGGCGGGACAAGCTGGCGCTCATCGCAGATTATCAAAGAAAGCTGGGATCTTTTATGAAAAAAGCGGCATTTATCGGCGCAGGCAACATGGGCGGCGCCCTCATTCAGTCGGCCTGTGAGGCTTTGGGAGCGGACCAGGTGGTCATTACCGACCACGCCTACGCCAAGGCGGAGGAACTGGCCGGAAAGCTGGGCTGTACCGCGGTTCAGGACAACGGGGACGCCCTTCGGCAGGCCGAGTACGTCTTTCTGTGCGTCAAGCCCCAGGTGATGGAGGGGGTGGTGAAGGCCCTGGTTCCCGCTCTGCGGGAGAAGCCGGACACCGTACTGGTGACCATTGCCGCCGGTATTCAGATCGCCACCCTGCGGGGCTGGCTGGGAGACTGCTCCCCCGCCATCCTGCGGATCATGCCCAACACCCCCGCCTCCATCGGTATGGGAATGCTGGCCCTCACCGGCGAGCCCGATGCCCGTGAGGAACACTATCAGGCCGTGGAGGCCATTCTGGCCAAGGCTGGCCGTGTGGAACGGCTGACGGAGGGCCAGATCGACGCCTTCTCCGCCGTGGCGGGCTGCGGCCCTGCCTTTGTCTATCCCTTCATCGAGGCTCTGGCCGACGGTGCGGTGAAGGTGGGTCTGCCCCGGCAGCAGGCCATGGTATACGCCGCCCAGATGGTGCTGGGCTCCGCCGCTATGGTGCTGGAGAGCGGCAAGCACCCCGGCCAGCTGAAGGATGAGGTGTGCTCCCCCGGCGGCTCTACCATCGCCGGTGTTGCCGCCCTGGAGGCCCGGGCCTTCCGCTCTGCCGCCATTGAGGCGGTGGAGGCTGCCTACCATAAGACGGTGGATCTGGGAAAAGTGTAATAACCCCACAAACAGAAAACCAGGGTGTGCCGTAGGGCACACCCTGGTTTTTTACGCTTATTCCGCTGTGATAACCGCCTTCTCCCCGTCCGACGTGGCGTGGATGGCGGAGATGGGATGGAGATAGCTGTCGATGAGCTTGGTAGCAATGTCGTCCTCCAGGTCCTTCTGGATCTGGCGGCGCAGGTTGCGGGCGCCGTAGGTCTGGGAGTAGGACTTGCGGACCAGGTGGTCCAGCAGAGCGTCGTCCCAGGTGAAGGTGATGCCCTTCTCCTTGAGGGTATCCCGCAGCTCGCCCAGCATGATGGCAGCGATAGACTTGAAGTTGTCCTCGGTGAGCTTGTTGAAGTAGACGATCTCGTCCACCCGGTTGATAAACTCAGGCCGCAGGAAGGACTCCAGGGCCTTCATGGCCCGCTCCCTTCCCTGCTGGTCGGCGGTACGGCCAAAGCCCACGCTGCCGGCGGAGGTGCGGGCGTCGCTGCCCGCGTTGGAGGTCATAACGATGACGGTATTCTCGAAGTTCACGTTGCGGCCCTGGGCGTCGGTAATGTGTCCGTCGTCCAGGATCTGCAGCAGAATATTAAGCACATCGGGGTGGGCTTTCTCGATCTCGTCAAAGAGAATGACGCAGTAGGGCTTGCGGCGCACCTTCTCGGTGAGCTGGCCGGCTTCGTCATAGCCCACATAGCCCGGAGGGGAGCCGATGATGCGGGAAACAGCGAATTTCTCCATAAACTCCGACATATCCAACCGGATAAGGGACTCGGGAGAATGGAACATATCCATGGCCAGCCGCTTGACCAGCTCGGTCTTGCCCACGCCGGTGGAGCCCACAAAGATGAAGGACACGGGCTTGCGCTTGGAGGCGATGCCCACCCGGCCCCTGCGGACGGCGGCGGCCACGGCGTGGACCGCCTCGTCTTGGCCGATGAGGTGCTCTTTCAGCCGGTCTTCCAGCTTGGCCAGGCGCTCGTACTCGGCCTCCTGGATCTGGCTGGCGGGGATCTTGGTCCACAGCTCAATGACCCGGGCCAGGTGCTCCACCGTCAGGGGCGGGGCGCTCTGGGCGTCCAGCTTGCTCAGCTCGTCCTGGAGCTGGATCTCCCGGCTCTTGATCGAGGCCAGCCGCTCGTAGTCCTTGCTGCTGCCCTGGTCGGCCATCAGCTTCTCCCGCTCGGCGGCCAGGTTGTCCAGTTCCTTGCGGAAATTGGCCTGACGGCGTTCGTTGGCCCCCAGGGCCTCAGTGGTGGCAGGGTTGCCCATGAGGGAGTCGTGCTCGGCGGTAAGCTTGTTCAGCTCCCGGCGGATCTCGCCCTGACGGCTCTCGTTGTTCTTGAGGGCGGTCTGGCGCTTGTAGTCCCGGTCGTTGGCCTCCACCATCAGGTTCTCCCGCTCCTGACCCAGCTGCTCCAGTTCCTTCTTCACCTCCACCTCACGGGCCAGAGCCTTGTTGTGGAGGTTCACGTCGGAGCAGGCCTCGTCGATGAGGTCGATGGCCTTGTCAGGCAGGAACCGGTCGGTGATATACCGCTCGCTCATGGTCACCGCCAGGCGGCACATCTCGGGAGAGATGGAGACAAAGTGGTACTTCTCATAATAAGGGGCGATGCCCTTGATGATCTTAATGCTGTCCTCAATGGAGGGCTCCTCCACCATCACCGGCTGGAACCGCCGCTCCAGGGCGGAGTCCTTCTCGATGTACTTGCGGTACTCGGTGAGGGTAGTGGCGCCGATGACCTGGATCTCCCCCCGGCTGAGGGCGGGCTTGAGGATGTTGGCGGCGTTCATAGACCCCTCGGCATCGCCGGCGCCCACAATGTTGTGGACCTCGTCGATGACCAGGATGATGTTGCCCAGCTTCTTGATCTCCTCAATCAGGCCCTTCATGCGGCTCTCAAACTGGCCGCGGAACTGGGTGCCTGCCACCAAGGCGGTCAGGTCCAGCAGATAGACCTCCTTGTCCAGCAGCTTATAGGGTACGTCCCGCGCCCAGATTTTCTGGGCCAGGCCCTCGGCAATGGCAGTCTTGCCCACGCCGGGCTCGCCGATGAGACAGGGGTTGTTCTTCTGCCGGCGGTTGAGGATCTGAATGGTGCGCTGGATCTCCTCGTCCCGGCCGATGATCTTGTCCAGCTTGCCCTCGGCGGCCTTCTGGGTCAGAGAGATACAGTAGTTCTCCAAAAACTTCCGCTTGGGGGGCTTGTCGCCTTTCTTGTCCTTATCAGCCCGTTCAGAGCGGTTATTCTCCCGCTCGGGAGGCTGGTTCTGGGGGTTCTGGGCCCCGCCGCCGAACAGCTTGTTCAGGAAGGGGAATGTGGCGGTCTTGCCCTCGTCCTCCTCATCCTGCTCGCCGTCGTCGCTGGGCACCAGGCCCTCCATGCCCTCGGCTCCCCCGAAGGCGGACATCATCTCGTTGGTCAGTCCCTCCAGGTCCTCATCGGTGATGCCCATCTTCTGCATCATATCTTCCACGGGCTTGATGCCCATTTCCTTGGCGCACTTGAGGCACAGCCCCTCACTCTTGGTGGTGCCGCCCTCCATCTTCTGAATGAAGATGACGGCTACATTCTTATGACATCTGGAACAAAGTGTGGGTTGCATATATGTTCAGCTCCTTTGACGGGGACGGCCGTACGGGCCCTCTCCCCGGAGAGATGATTCTAATCCGAAATTATGAACTGGGTATGAATCAGGCCGGCTTTCTTTCCCGCATGGTCTTGCAATACTGGTACACATACCCTGCCAGCGCCAGCAGCGTCAGTGCCAGAGCTCCGCCGATCATGGCGGTACGCCCCACTCTGGGGATGGCGGGGAACAGCATCAGGGCCACACACACCACAAAGAACACGCCGGTAGACAGCTTACCCAGCCAGTTGGAGGGGATCACATCCCCCAGACGGCGATACATGAGATAACCGCCGATGGCCATGCACAGCTCCTTGCAGAAGAACACGATCACTGCCCACAGGGGGATAATGCCGTCCACTGTAATACAGATAATGACCGTAAAGGTCATCCACTTGTCAGCTGCAGGGTCCAAGATACGGCCCAGCTTGCTGACCTGATTGAAGTGGCGTGCGATCCAGCCGTCGGCAATATCGGTGAGGAAGGCCACCAGATAGATGAGGGCCGCCCAGGTATGGGCGTCCGGCATGGGCTGGAAAAACACCACTGCGAACACCGGCACCAGAAACAGCCGGAACAGGGACAGAATATTGGGGACTGTCATGTCGATTCACCTGAATTTCTCTCTTTTTCTCAGATCGCTGCCGGTTACACGCCGGAAAGCAGGCTCATAGGATTGGTGGTCATGAAGAATTTCAGCAGTACCGTGTGCTCCACCGTCTCCGCCGGGATCAGATTACCCATGAACTGGATGGCCCAGGCGGCGATAAACAGGATCAGGCAGCCCTGAAGCAGGCCAAACACGCCGCCCAGAGTCTTATTGAGGAAGTGGAGCACCGGCAGGCGGGCCACCAAATCCAAAGCCCGGCTTACAAGCTTCCACAGAATGAGAATAACCACAAAACCTACCAGGAACAGGATG
This sequence comes from Flavonifractor sp. An91, assembly GCF_002159225.1. NCBI lineage: Bacteria > Bacillati > Bacillota > Clostridia > Eubacteriales > Oscillospiraceae > Flavonifractor > Flavonifractor sp. An91. Next base: position 77,156 of record NZ_NFHA01000002.1, read on the forward strand.
AGATAGGCCGCTGACTGGGCGATGGCCGCCGCCACCTTAGCTGCGGCACTGGCGGCCACCTCGGTCATACCGTTCTCTACCGCCTGGTTGACGCTGTTGATCAGAGGCTCATAGAAACCCATGTCCCGCAGGGCGTTGAGCACGTCCTGAAGAGGCAGGGTATCCGGTGTGGGGGCCTCCTCCCCTGTCTGGCCGTTCTCCTCCAGGCTGGCCTGGATCTGCTGGTCCAGCTGCTCCTCAATGGCGGCAGCAAACTTGGGCTCCAGGGCGTCTGCCACCATGGGAGACAGGGTACGGGCCAGCACGCCGGCGCCGCCAAAGGCGATGAGCACGCCCACCAGGCCGCACAGGGACAAAACCAGTCCCCGCTTGATACCCAGCAGCACAAAGGCCGCCAGGATGGCCACAACGATCAGTTCAAATACGATTGCCATAGGGTTCCTCCGTGATTACTGGGGCAAATAGACCCGCGCGGTGTCGTTGCCGATGAGCAGCACACTGCCGTCGGAGCGCTGGAGCACCTTGCGTGCGCTTTGGGTCTCTTCCAGGGAATGATAGACCGACAGATCCTGGTCATAGATGTTCAGCTGGTCGGCGGTGAGCAGGCTGATATACCGCCCGGCCGCCGAGATGGACAGCACCTGCTCGTCCAGAGCCATGGTGGCCCGGGCCTCGCCCTGGGTGTCCACCACCACTAGCTCAGCGGTACTGCCTGCCCGGTACTTGCCCAGCAGCAGAACGGCGGTACCGTCTCCTGCCAGGGAAAAGCCCTTCAGATAGCGATCGGAATAGGAATAGCTGCCCGTCAGGGCGGCGGAATCATCCAGATGATAGATCTCATCCTCACCCAGGGCCCAGATTCCGCTGTCGTCCCAGGTCATGTCCAGGATCACCTGGCCGCCCACCGTGCAGGTAGTCTGGGGAGAGGCATCGGAAGCGGCGCCGGCGGTGGGATAGAGCTCCACCTGACTGGTGAAGGTGCCGTCGGTGAGGCCCATGGTGAGCACCGCCACCGTACTGTTGTCCGGCGACAGGGCTGCATCCATGATAAAGCGGCTGGACAGGCTCACCTGCATCTGGGGCTGGAACTGACTGTCGTACACCGTAACCACGCCCTTATAACCGCTCTCCTGGGTCACCGTCACCATCCAGCCCTTCCCGTTTACATCGGCGGAGAGCACCTCTTCGTCCTCCGCCAGCTCCAGGGTAAAGGCCTCCTCCCGGTTCCGGCAGGCCAACAGAGTCTGGCCGCCGGCATCGTAGGCCAGAGCGGTGGACCCGGCAGCTACCGCAACCGGGTTTTCCATGGTGACCGTGCGGTCCACATACACCTGACCACTGGCTGAATAGAGCCGCACACCGGTAGTGGAACACACCAGCAGATCGCCGTCCAGGCTGGCAAAGGTGCTGCTGCTGTCCCCGTCAAATGGGAAAGATTCAGCCTGTCCGCTGTCTCCCCGCTCCAGATCCCGGTAGGCAAACCACCGCTTGATGGAGTCAAAATTCAATTTATCATAGTTGACGATGAGGAAGATGGCGCCCAGCACCATGACTACGGTCAGCAGAAAGGCCAGCAGCCGCAGCACTGGATTGGGCCGCTTCTCCTTCTTGCGGGAGGGATTGGCGTCCTTGTCCTCGTTCAGTCTATGCGCCTTCTTGGAAATTATGTGGCGAGGCATTACAACACATCCTCATGGTACCATAGCTTTGTCATATACAGGCCGCCGGCGGGCACCGTGGGGCCTGCGGCGGTGCGGTTCCTGCCCTCCAGGATGGCGGGCACGTCATCGGGAGAGAACTTGCCCTCGGCGGCATAGACGCAGGTGCCCACCATGGCCCGCACCATGTTGTACAGGAAACCGTCTGCACACACCTTGCATTCGATCATCAGACCGCTGCGGGTGATATTGAAGTAGTGGACCGTCCGCACGGTGGTGCGGGTCTCGGTACCTACGCTGCGGACAGCGGCGAAGTCATGGGTACCCACAAAGTGGGAGGCCGCCCGCTGCATAATCCCCTCGTCCAGATGCTTGGGATAAAACCAGGCCCGGTCTACATAGAAGGCGTTGCGGATGTGGGAGTTGTAGATCCGGTAGGTATACTCCTTCTTCAGGCAGGAGCCGATGGCATTGAACTCATCCGGCGCCTCGGTGGCCTTCACCACTACGATGTCATCGGGCAGCCGGGTATTCACCGCCAGGGGCAGCCGGTCGCAGGGGATGCGGGAGGTGGTGCGGAAGTTGGCCACATAGGTCTCGGCGTGGACCCCGGCGTCGGTACGGCCTGCGCCGGCACACTTCACCGGATGGCCCACCACCGTGGCCAGGGCCTTTTCCAGAGTTTCAGCCACGGTAACGGCGTTCTTCTGGACCTGCCAGCCGTGGTAGGCCGTGCCCACATACATCAATCTTAACGCAATATTTCTCATAAGTCCTTCAGTAAACCTTAAATTTTGGTAAAAATTGTGGTCCCTTACCAACCGTAGTGAGCCAGCACGCCGATACCCACGCACAGAGCCACCGACAGCAGCAGGGAGAGAATGTCCACACCCTTCATCTTCAGCTGGCGCAGGCGAGTGCGTCCGCTGCCGCCGTGGTAGCACCGGCACTCCATGGCTACCGCCAGCTCGTCGGCCCGGCGGAAAGCGGAAATAAACAGGGGCACCAGCAGGGGCACCAGGGCGCGGGCCTTGCGGATCAGGTTGCCGCTGTCAAAATCGGCGCCTCTGGCCTTCTGAGCGGACATGATCTTGTCGGTCTCCTCAATGAGGGTGGGGATGAACCGCAGGGCAATGGACATCATCATGGCCAGCTCATGGATGGGCACCCGGATCACCTTCAGGGGGCTGAGCAGTTTCTCCAGGCCGTCGGTGAGCATAATGGGCGAGGTGGTGTAGGTCAGCAGGAAGGTGCAGGTGATGAGCATCATAATCCGCAGGATCATGAACACAGCTGCCCGGATGCCCTCCGCGTAGATGGTAAACACCCACCAGGACACCAGCGGTTCCCCCTCACCGGGGGTAAAGAACAGGTTCAGAATGGCGGTGATGAGGATGATGATGAAGATGGGCTTCATGCCCCGAAGAATGCTCTTGAGCCCCACTTTGGAAATGGCGATGAGGGCGGCCAGCAGCACCAGTAGAATGGCGTAGGTCACCACATTGGCAGCCAGAAACAGGGCTACGATATAGGCAATGGTGCCAATCAGCTTGGTGCGGGGATCCAGCCGGTGAATGATGGTCTTGCCCGGGAAGTACTGGCCCAGGGTAATGTCTTTCAGCGCCATTTACACCACCCCCTTCTCGTCAGAAGCAGCCTGCTCCATTCCATTTCCAGCCAGACCGGCTGAAAATTCCATATCCACAGGCTCCTTCTTCCTCTCCCCGCAAAGCCGCTGCCCGGCTTTGCGGGGGGCCCCATTGAGTTTGGCCAGAATCGCGTCTCTGGCCTGCTGGATGGTGTACACCGAGGGGTCGATGTCCACCCCCATGGCACGCAGCCGGTGGAACACCCGGGTCATGGCGGGCACACCCAGTCCCATGCGCTCCAGCTCGTCCCCGTGGGCGAATACCTCCCGGGGAGCGCCGGAGAAGGGAATCTTGCCGTCGTTGACCACCACGATGCGGTCCACCGTCCGGGCCATCTCCTCCATGGAGTGGGAGACGATGATGATGGTGGCATTCTTGGCCACATGGTAGTCGTGGATGTTGCCCAGAATGGACTCCACGCCCACCGGGTCCAGGCCGGCGGTGGGCTCGTCCAAAATGAGCACCGAGGGTTCCATGGCAATGACGCCGGCAATGGCAACCCGGCGCTTCTGACCGCCGGAGAGTTCAAAGGGAGACTTCTCCAGAGTCTCCTCCTTCAGGCCCACGAACTGGGCGGCCTGCCGCACCCGGCGGTCGATCTCGTCTGGCTCCAGCCCCATGTTGCCGGGGCCGAAGGCAATATCCTTATAAACGGTCTCCTCAAAGAGCTGATACTCGGGATACTGGAACACCAGGCCCACCTGGAAGCGGGTCTGGCGGGTACGCTCCTTGCTCTCCCAGATGTCCTTGCCCTCAAAGAGCACTCTGCCCGAGGTGGGCTTCAACAGGCCGTTGAGGTGCTGGATCAGGGTAGATTTGCCCGAGCCGGTGTGGCCGATGATGCCCAGGTACTCCCCGCGGTAGGCGGTGAAGTCCACATCCACCAGGGCCCCGTGCTCAAAGGGGGTGCCGGCGGAATAGATATGACTCAGGCGCTCCGTCTGAATAATCGGTTCCAATTTGCTTCAGTCCTTTATCACAATGGTGCATTCCCCTTACGGGGTAACGCCCTGGTTCAGCAGCTGATACAACTCCTGGGCGCACTCCTCGTCGCTGAGGGCGTCCAGGGAGACGTCCACCCCTGCCTTTCGCAGCTCCCACAGAAGCTCGGTGGTCTCGGGGACGGTGAGGCCCACTTCCTTCAGCGCCTCCACCTGCTTGAATACCTCACGGGGGGCACCGTCGGCAATGACCTTGCCCTTGGACATAACCACCAGACGGTCGGCCTGAGCGGCCTCGTCCATGTGGTGGGTGATGAGTACCACCGTCACCCCGGAAGTGCGGTTGAGTTCCTTGATGGTTTTCAGTACCTCGGAACGGCCAATGGGGTCCAGCATGGCGGTGGGCTCGTCCAGCACGATGCACCGGGGCTGCATGGCGATGACGCCGGCAATGGCCACCCGCTGCTTCTGACCGCCGGAGAGCAGATGGGGGGCGTACTCCCGATACTCATACATCCCCACCGCCTTCAGGGCGTCGTCCACCCGGCGGCGGATCTCCTCCGGGGGGACTCCAAGATTCTCCGGAGCGAAGGCCACGTCCTCCTCCACCACGTTGGCAACGATCTGGTTGTCCGGGTTCTGGAACACCATGCCCACGGTACGCCGGATATCCATCAGTTTTTCCTCGTCGGCGGTATCCATACCGTCCACATAAACCTTGCCGCCGGTGGGCAGCAAAATGGCATTCATATGCTTGGCCAGGGTGGATTTCCCCGAGCCGTTGTGGCCCAGCACCGCCACGAAGGTGCCCGCCTGGATCTGGAGGTCCACCCCGTCCAGCACCACCGGGGATGGTCCCTCCTCCTCGTCATAGCGGAAGCGCAGGTCCTTTGTTTCAAGAATGGCTTGTCCCATAGCGTCTCCTTCTTAGTCGCAGATCCATCGTCCGGTAGCACCGCAGGGCAGCGCCAGGCCGGTAGCGGTCACCGGCAGGCCCAGCTCCTGGCTCTCAGTATGGCCGCCGTATTTCCGGGCCACCAGTGTCTCCAGCAGGTAGGTGAGTACCGAGGGGGCAAGGCCGGTGGTGTAAGAGTTGATGAGGAAGAACAGGGGGTTGTCCGACAGCACCCCGGTCACCAGTTCCACAAAGGGGAACAGGTTCTCCTCCAGCTTCCAGATCTCGCCGGAGGGGCCCCGTCCGTAGGAGGGCGGGTCCATAATGACGGCATCGTACTTCCGTCCCCGGCGGATCTCCCGCTCCACAAATTTGCCGCAGTCATCCACGATCCAGCGGATGGGGGCGTCGGTGAGGCCGGAAGAGGCAGCGTTCTCCCGGGCCCAGCTTACCATACCCTTGGCAGCGTCCACATGGCACACACTGGCGCCCGCCGCGGCACAGGCCACGGTGGCTCCGCCGGTGTAGGCAAATAGGTTGAGCACATTCACCGGCCGGCCGGCGGAGCGGATACGCTCCATGGCAAAGTCCCAGTTGGCAGCCTGCTCGGGGAACAGGCCAGTGTGCTTGAAGTTCATGGGCTTAATATTAAAGGTAAGCTCCTTATAGCCCAGCGTCCACCGCTCGGGCAGGGCCTTTTTCACCCAGCGCCCGCCGCCGGTGGAGGACCGCTGGTACCGGGCGTCGTACCGGTTCCAGCCGGGATGCCGCCCTTCGGGGCGCCAAATAGCCTGGGGATCCGGGCGCACCAGAGTAAACTTGCCCCAGCGCTCCAGACGCTCTCCCCCGCCGCAGTCCAGCAGCTCATAATCTTTCCATCCGTCAGAGACCCACATAGTCATCCTCCCGGTCATTGTTGTCATAATCATCCTATTATATCATTCTACCCCTGTCGAGTCAACGAAAAGAGCGGATTGTGTTATGGAGAAAACTGTGTTAAAATAATGTCTACTGAATAAACCGCATGGCGGTTTATTCCCGCGGCGGATAGCCGCGCCATTCCATAAAAACGGCTCAAAATGGCCGTTTTATGGAATTCAGCCATTGTTACAATGCGTATTTTCGCTGGTGCGTCTGAACGCGCCAGCGAAAGGTGCAAGGTTTTGGGCGCAAACTACCCAAAACCTTGCACATGAACAAAGCTGATTTGCCTTGAAGGCCGGGGCCTTCAAGGCGTTAGGCTTTGTTCCATACGCATTATAATAGGCATGAATTTGTGGAAATGAGGTGTCCCCTATGAGCGCCACAGAGCTTCAGTTTCGTACCGCCACCTTCGGCGGTTTCCAGAAGCAGGATGTGCTGAGTTATATTGAATCCTCCAACCAGACCCACTTGGAAAAGCTGGCCCAGCTTCAGCGGGAGCGGGATGAGCTGGCGGCCGAAAAGGAGGAGCTGGCGGCGCAGGCCGGGCAGGCCAAAGAGCAGGCTGAGACGCTGGCCAAAGAAAAGGAGGCCCTGACTGCCCAGCTGGATGAGGCACGCAAAGAAGCGGACGCGCTGCGGGCCCAGCTGACTCAGGTCCGTGGAGAGGCCGAGCAGACCGCCGCCCAGCTGACTGACGCCAATGCCCGCCTGGCTCAGGCCGAGCGCGACGCCGCCGCCTACCAGCAGGTAAAGGACCGCACCGCCGGCATCGAGCTTGAGGCCCACTGCCGGGCTCAGGAGGTGCAACAGGAGGCGGAGGAAAAGGTCCGTCGGGCCCACACCGAGGTCACTCAGTGGCTCCATAAGGTGCAGGCAGGCTATGACCTGCTGCGCTCGGATATGGACGGGGCCATCTCCCGCACCGGTCAGGAGCTGGACAAGCTGCACCAGATGCTGGAGCAGCTGTCCTCCAACTTCAGCAGTCAGGACGAGCACCTGCGCAAGCTGGCTCAGGACTGCGCGGATCAATTTGCGCCCCCCGCGCCCCTGCCCCTGGACGAGAAATAAAAACCCCGCCGCGCGGGCATGGGGGCTGTTGCAGTCTGCTGCAACAGCCCCTTCTGTTGTCCGGCGGCGTCAGTCTGTTTTTTGTGGAAGGAGTGCATCCCTTTGGCAAAATCCTCCGGACCCCGCACCAAAGTTACAGTCAAAACATCGGCCCGTATGTCCAAAAAAGGTCCGCTCAGCCCTGAGGCTCTGCGGAAACTGGACGCCTGGTGGCGGGCTTCCAATTACCTGGCCGCCGGCCAGCTCTATCTGCGGGACAACCCCCTGCTCCGTACTCCTCTGAAGCCGGAGCACCTGAAGCACACCCCGGTGGGACACTGGGGCACAGTACCAGGCCAGAACTTTATCTATACTCACCTCAACCGGGTCATCACCAAGTACGATCTGAACATGATCTACGTCTGCGGCCCCGGCCACGGTGGTTCCGCCGTGCTGGCCCAGACCTATCTGGAGGGGACCTACAGCGAAGTCTACCCCAACGTAAGCCAGGATGAGGAGGGAATGCGCAAGCTCTTCCAGCAGTTCTCCTTCCCTGGCGGCGTGGGCAGCCACTGTGCCCCCGACACCCCCGGCTCCATCAACGAGGGCGGCGAGCTGGGTTACTCTCTGGCCCACGCCTTTGGCGCTGTCATGGACAACCCGGACCTGATCGCCGCCTGCGTGGTGGGCGACGGCGAGGCCGAGACCGCCCCTCTGGCTGCCGCCTGGCACGGCAACAAGTTCCTGGACCCGGTGGGAGACGGGGCGGTGCTCCCCATTCTGCACCTCAACGGCTACAAGAACGCCACCCCCTCCCTCTTCGCCCGTATCTCCGCCGAGGAGGTGGAGGACTTCTTCAAGGGCTGCGGCTGGACCCCCCGTTTCGTGGAGGGGGACGACCCGGCCCAAATGCACCAGAAGATGGCGGCCGCCCTGGACTGGGCAGTGCGTGAGATCCAGCGCATCCAGGAGAGCGCCCGTTCCTTTGGAGAGACCGAGCGTCCCCGTTGGCCCATGGTGGTGTTTCGTTCTCCCAAGGGCTGGACCTGTCCCAAAGAGGCGGATGGGGTAGCCCTGGAGGGCACCAGCCGGGTCCACCAGCTGCCCCTGGCGGTGGACGATGCCCACCCGGAGCGCTTGCCGATTCTGGAGGAGTGGCTGCGCTCCTATCATCCGGAGGAACTCTTCGATGAAGCAGGGGCACCCATCCCTGCTCTGCGGGCTATGGCTCCCCAGGGAGAACGGCGAATGGGCTCCAACCCCCACGCTAACGGCGGTCTGCTGCTGCGTGACCTGCGCACCCCCGATTTCTCCAAATACGCGGTGGAGGTCCCCGCCCCCGGTGAGGCGGAGGCCGAGGACATGGCCGAGCTGGGCAAGTATGTCAAAGACGTGCTCAAGCTGAACCAGAAGGCCAAAAACTTCCGTATCTTCTCCCCGGACGAAACCATGAGCAACAAGCTGTGGGCCGCCCTGGAGGCCAGCGACCGCCGGTGGAATGCCGACCGGCTGCCCTCCGATGAGGGACTGTCCCCCAGCGGGCGCATTCTGGACGGGATGCTGTCCGAGCATATGTGCCAGGGCTGGCTGGAGGGCTACCTGCTCACCGGCCGCCACGGCTTCCTCAACAGCTATGAGGCCTTCATCCGCATTGTGGACTCCATGGTGAGCCAGTACGCCAAGTGGCTCAAGGTGGCGGGCCAGCTGCCCTGGCGGCAGGACATCGCCTCCCTCAACTACGTCCTCTCCTCCAACGTGTGGCAGCAGGACCAGAACGGCTTCACCCACCAGGACCCGGGTTTTCTGGACCACGTGGCCAACAAGAAGGCCGACGTGGTGCGGCTCTACCTGCCCCCCGACGCCAACTGCCTGCTGTCCTGCTTCGACCACTGCATCAAAAGCCGCAACTACATCAACGTGCTGGTGACCTCCAAGCACCCCCGGCCCCAGTGGCTCACTATGGACGAGGCCATCAAGCACTGCACCCACGGCATCGGTATCTGGCAGTGGGCCTCCAACGACCAGGGGGCCGAGCCCGACGCGGTGCTGGCCTGCTGCGGCGAGACCCCCACACTGGAGACTCTGGCCGCCGTCACCATTCTGCGGCGCTACCTGCCCGAGCTAAAAGTACGGGTGGTCAACGTGGTGGACCTGATGAAGCTGCAGCCCCACACCGAGCACCCCCACGGCCTCACCGACGAGGACTACGACGTGCTCTTCACCACCGACAAACCCATCATCTTCGCCTTCCACGGCTATGCCTCCCTGGTCCACGAGCTGACCTACCGGCGGCACAACAAGAACCTCCACGTCAGGGGCTATAAGGAGGAGGGCGGCCTCACCACCCCCTTCGATATGCGGGTGCAGAACAACATCGACCGGTTCGACCTGGTGATCGACACCGTCAAACGTCTACCCCAGCTGGGCAACCGGGGGGCCTTCCTCATCCAGCTCATGAAGGACAAGCTGGTGGAGCACCGGCAGTACATCACCGCCCACGGCCAGGATATGCCTGAGATCCGGGACTGGAAGTGGAACGACGGCAAGGGAATCGGTTGACCTTGCCAAGCCCGCCGTTCTGTGTTATTTTAGAAAAAAGGCATAGATGGGAATGATGAAGCGATGAATATTTATGAATCCTCGGAAAACTATCTGGAGGCCATCCTCAGCCTGCGGGAAGAGCACGGCATGGTTCGCTCCATCGACATCGCCAATCAGCTCCACTTCTCCAAGCCCAGCGTCAGCGTGGCCATGAAGAAGCTGCGGGAGAGCGGCTATATCGAGATGGACAAGGACGGGCTCATTTCCCTCCTCCCCGCCGGGGAGGAGATCGCCAGGCGGATCTACGAGCGCCACCAGCTGCTCACCCAGTTTTTCATCCATCTGGGGGTGGGCCCCGAGGTGGCCGCCGCCGACGCCTGCAAGGTGGAGCACGACCTCAGCGACGAGACCTTCCAGAAGATCAAGGAGCACGCCCTGGGCAAGGGCGGGGTCTCCCAGCCCTGAGCCCCCCACACCCTGTCACTCCGAGAAAATGGCCGCCGATGGCGGCCATTTTTCGTGGGAATCCCTTACCTGCCACAGGAGAAACCATGATGAACTTCGCCCAATTCAAAAAGGCCTACGGCCTGTGTCTGGACAAACAGCAGGAGGCCGCCGTCCAGGCGGTGGACGGCCCGGTGCTGCTGCTGGCGGTACCGGGCAGCGGCAAGACCACCGTGCTGGTCAGCCGCATCGGCTACCTGGTGCTGGGCCTGGGAGTGGACCCCCGGCGCATCCTCACCATGACCTACACCGTCTCCGCCGCCCGGGACATGAAGGCCCGCTTTGCCGCCCTCTTCGGCCAGGAGCTGGCGGAGGGGCTTGCTTTCCGCACCATCAACGGGGTGTGCTCCTCCGTCATCCGCCGGTGTGAGCAGCTGGTGGGCCAGAAGGCCTTCGATCTGCTGGACGACACCGGGCGGCAGGCCGCCCTCATCGGGGAGATCTGCCGCAATCTCACCCAGGAGTACGCCCCGGAGGCCACCATCAAGGCCATTCAAACTGCCATCACCTATGTAAAAAACCATCTTCCCGGCCAGATCGATCTGAACGACGTTGAGGTGGAGGGGGTGGAATTTCCCGCTGTCTATAAGGCCTACAACCAAGCCCTGCGGCAGCGGCGACTCATGGACTACGACGACCAGCTGGGCTACGCCTATCAGATCCTGCGCCGCTACCCGACCATACTTCAGGAGTGGCAGAGGCGCTACCCCTACCTGTGTGTGGACGAGGCCCAGGACACCTCCCAGATCCAGCACGCCATCATCCGCCTGCTGGCGGGAAAGCAGGTCCAGCTCTTCATGGTGGGGGACGAGGACCAGAGCATCTACGGCTTCCGGGCCGCCTGCCCCCAGGCCCTCCACTCCTTTGAGGCCACCTACCCCGGCGCCCGTGTGCTGCTGATGGGGCAGAACTACCGCTCCACCCGCCAGATCGTGGCGGCGGCGGACAAATTTATCCGGCTCAACACCCAGCGCCGCCCCAAGACCATGCACGCCGCCGGGGGCGACGGCCCCGCCCTCCGGCAGGTGGAGGTGTACGACCGGCAGCGGCAGTATCAGTATCTGGCCAAGGTGGCGGAAAACTGCGACAAGGAGACGGCGGTGCTCTACCGGGACAACGACAGCGCCCTCCCCCTCATGGACCTGCTGGAGCGCTCCGGCACCCCCTACCGCTGCCGCCAGGTGGACAGCAGCTTTTTCACCCACCGGGTGGTGCGGGACGTGACCAACATTATCCGGCTGGCCCAGAACCCCTGGAACGGGGGGCTGTTCCTGGACCTCTATTACAAGCTGGGGGCGGGCATCAGCCGGGCCGCCGCCCAGGAGGCCGTCAGTCAGTGCTCCCCCACCGGGGAGACCCTGCTGGAATATCTGGCGGGCTGCTCCACCCTCTCCCCCTGGAGCCGCAGGCAGTGTAAAGCCCTTCAGGCTCACATGAACAACCTGCTGGAGGAGCGGGCGGACAAGGCGGTGTACCGCATTGTCCACTTCATGGGCTACGGGGCATACCTGGAGGAGCGGGGGGCGGACAACAGCAAGCTGCCCATTCTGGAGGCCCTGGGGGCGGGCGAATCCACCCCTGCCGGGCTGCTGGCCCGGCTGGAGGTGCTGGAGGAGGTGGTGCGCCGGGGCTCAGCCCACCCGGACTGTCCCTTCATTCTGTCTACCATCCACTCCAGCAAAGGCCTGGAGTACGACCGGGTGATTTTAATGGACGTGGCCGATGGACTACTGCCCAAGCTGCCTCCCACCCCCAAGGAGGACGAAACCGAGGAGGAGATTAACCAGCGGGAGGAGGAGCGGCGGCTCTTTTACGTAGGCATGACCCGGGCCCGCCAGGAATTGTGGGTCATGACCTTCCGCCGTCCCGAGCTGGCCTCCACTTTTTCTTCCTTTCTCTTTCCGCAGAAAGAACCCCCAAAAAGAAAGGCTCCTGTCCGTAAAAGTCCCGATCCGGCGATCCTGTCCGCCCAGCTTACTGCCGCCGCTAAGGACTATATCCCCGGCACCCAGGTACGCCACGCCCGCTACGGTCCCGGCCTGCTCACCACCCGGGACGGGGACCGGATCACCGTCCGCTTTGACGACGGCACGGTAAAGCCCTTCTCTCTCCCAACCGCCCTGGGCATGGGGCAGTTTGTTCTGGAGGGCCACCGTCTGCCGGGGTGAGGCGGCGCAACTGAAACGAACCGTTTCTGTCACCTCCGGTTGGTGGTAATCCCGCCCGGCCGTGCTATCATAGAGAGCAAGGAGGTGTGAAAAACATGAAAAAGCAAACCAGCTTCCTGGCCCGCAACCTCACCGTCCTGCGGCAGCTGCATAAGCTTTCCCAGGAGGAGGTGGCCGAGGCCGTCGGGGTATCCCGGCAGGCGGTGGCCAAGTGGGAGAGCGGCGAGAGCGCCCCGGATATTGTCAACTGCGACGCCCTGGCCCAGCTCTATCAGGTCTCCCTGGACAATCTGATCCACTACGACGACCGCAAGACCTCCATGTCCATCCCGCCCAAGGGAAAGCATATGTTCGGGGCGGTCAAGGTGGGTGAGCGGGGCCAGATTGTACTGCCCAAGCGGGCCAGAGAGGTGTTTCACATCCAGCCCGGCGACATCATTGTGGTGCTGGGGGATGAAAACCCGGAGATGGCGGGTATCGCTTTGGTCAAAGGAGAGACCATCCTTCAGAGCACGGACCTGCTGCGCCGGGCCCTGCGGGCGGTGGATGAGGAGGATGCGCCATGAACGAGCTGCTCTCCGTCCGGGGCCTGACCAAGCGCTACCCCGGCTTTACCCTGGACAGCGTGTCCTTCTCGGTGGCGCCCGGCCGGATCATGGGCCTGATCGGCAAAAACGGCGCAGGCAAGAGCACCACCCTCAAGGCCATCCTGAATCTCATCCCCACCGACGGCGGCAGCGTCACCCTGCTGGACCAGGACGTCCGGGAGCGGGAACTGACCTGCAAGGCCCAGGTGGGGGTGGTGTTCGGCGGTCTGGACTACTATCCACTCAAACGGCTGTCGGCCATCACCCGGGCTACCCGGCGGTTCTATTCCCAGTGGGATCAGGACCGCTATGAGACTTGCCTGCACCGGTTCGGCCTGGAGGAAGAAAAGCCATTCAAGGCTCTCTCCAACGGCATGAAAGTCAAATATCTGCTGGCCCTGGCCCTCTCCCACCACGCCAGGCTGCTTCTGCTGGATGAACCCACCTCTGGCCTGGACCCGGTATCGCGGGACGAGATTCTCCATCTCTTCACCCGCATCGTCTCCGACGGCAGCTGCTCCATCCTCTTCTCCACCCATATCACCTCCGACCTGGACCGTTGCGCCCATGACATCACCTACCTCCACAACGGGCAGGTGCTGGCCAGCGCCCCAAAGGACGCCTTCCAGCGTGCCTTTGATCAGCTGAGAACCCCGGAGGAGCAGGAGCCCCTCACTCTGGAAGAGATCATGCTGCGCACGGAAAGGAGGGATTGGGATGAAACTGCTCTGTAAGGAGATCACCCTGGCCGCCCACCCGACCTTATTCCTGTTTATCCTGTTTGGGGCACTGGTGCTGGTACCCTCCTACCCCTACAGCATGGTCTTTTTCTTCGGCTGCCTGGGGCCCTATTTCACCTGTACCTACGCACGGGAAACCAACGACCTGTGGTACACTGCCCTGCTGCCAGTAACCAAAGCTCAGGTGGCGGTTGGAAAGCTAACCCTGACAGCCGCCGCCCAGCTGAGCCAGCTGGCGCTCACCCTGCCCTGGGCCCTGCTGCGCCACGCCTTGGGCGCGGCCAACAACCCAGTGGGGCTGGACCCCACCGCCGCCTGGTTCGGCTTCGGCCTGATGGCCTATGCCGCCTTCGACCTGGTGTTCTTCCCGGTCTGGTTCGGCTCCGGCTTCCGGACGGGCCGGGCCTTTCTGCTGGCCCTCCCGCCTCTGCTGGCAGTCATGGGGGCGGCGGAGCTGTCCTTCCGCCTGCCCGGCCTGTCCTTTCTGGACAGTAGCGCCCCTGCCGACCTGCTCCGGCAGCTGCCTGTGACGGCCTTTGGGGCCCTTCTCTTTGTCGCCGCCCTTGCCCTGACCCGGCAGCTGTCCGTCCGACGCTTCCGGCGGGTAGATCTGTAGCACCGTCAAAATGTCCCTTGGAGGCGGAAAAAACCGGGGCTGAATTTTGTGCAAAAACGCCTTTGCCCCTCTGTTCCTTCTTCCGCTATAATAAAGATACAACGTGTAGCGATCAACCGCGTAAATCCGGTTGATCGCTGCACGTTTTTTGTTTGGGAGGTCTATGGAAATGGAACAACGTGCAAACAGCTTTCTGGTCACCGACTCCATCAGCAGACTGATGGCCCGGTACGCCGTGCCCTGCGTCATATCCTTGCTGGTAGCAGCCCTGTACAACATCGTGGACCAGATCTTCATCGCCAACGCGTCCTATCTGGGCTCCTACGGTAACGCCGCCAACACGGTGGTGTTTCCCCTGACCGTGGTAGCTCTGGCCATTGCCGTGCTCATCGGCGACGGCTGCTGTGCTCTGGTTAGCATCTGCCTGGGGGCCGGCGAGCACAAGCGGGCGGGCAGCAGCGTCGGCAACGCCGTGGTACTCAGCCTGGCCGCCGGTCTGATCCTCACCGCCCTCTACCTCCTCTTCCAGGACCCTATCCTCACCATGTTCGGCGGGCGGGTCAACGAGGAGACCTTCCTCCACTCCAAGGAGTATTTCTTCTACATCACCCTGGGCGTACCGTTCTATCTGTTCGGTCAGGCCATGAACCCCATCATCCGCTCCGACGGCAGCCCCCGGTTTGCCATGGCCTCCACCCTGGCGGGAGCGGTGGTCAACCTGATTCTGGACCCGGTGTTCATCTTCGGCTTTCAGTGGGGCATGATGGGAGCCGCCGTGGCTACCGTACTGGGCCAGATCCTCACCGCCGCTCTGGCTGTGTGGTACCTGTGCCATATGAAGGCGGTATCCCTGAACCGAAGCTGCTTCGCCCTCCAGTGGAACGTCATCGCAAAGTTTCTCTCCCTGGGGGTATGCAGCCTGCTGTCCCAGATCTCTCTGGTGGCAGCCATGGCTGCTATTAACAACATGATCCGGCAATACGGTGCCCTGGACCCCATCTTCGGCCAGACCCAGTACGCCCAGATCCCCATGGCAGTGGTTGGTATCGTCATGAAGTTCTTCCAGATCGTCATCTCCATCGCCGTGGGGCTTGCCGCCGGGTGCATCCCCATTGTGGGCTACAACATCGGCGCCGGGCGGAAGGACCGGGCCAGGAACCTCTTTACCCACCTGCTGCTGGCCGAGGCGGCAGTAGGCGCGGTAGCCCTGCTCATTGTGGAGCTCCTCCCTACCCAGCTCATCGCCATCTTCGGTGCCGCCAATGAGAGCAGCTATTACACCGAATTTGCCGTTAAGTCCTTCCGCATCTACCTGTGCATGATGATCTTGGCCTGCGTCAACAAGGGCACCTTCATCTACCTCCAGTCCCTGGGCAAGGCCCTGGCCTCCACTGCCCTCTCCATGATCCGTGAGGTGGTATTCGGCATGGGCTTCGCCCTGCTGCTTCCCCGCTTTTTCGGCCTGGACGGTGTGCTCTACTCCATGCCGGTATCTGACCTGCTGACTTTTCTCATTGCAGTCGTACTCACCCGGTCCACCTACCGGACCCTCAGGGCCTGAAAAAACGCCTGTGACAAGCGTCACAGGCGTTTTTGATCCTTACCTGGCTCGCAGCTCCCAGAAAGCTACGGCACTAGCCGCCGCCACGTTGAGGGAGTCCACCCCGTGGGACATGGGGATACACACGGTGTAGTCGCAGGCGGCGATTGTGTGATCCGACAGGCCGTCCCCCTCGGTACCCAGCACGATGGCCAGCTTGTCCTCCTGCCGCAGGCGTGGGTCCTCAATGCTGATGGCAGTATCGCTGAGGGCCATGGCCACTGTCTTAAAGCCCAGAGCATTCAGGCGGCTCAGCCCCGGCTGGGGCCACTGGGAGGGGTCGTCCCCGATGCGGGTCCAGGGGATCTGGAATACGGTGCCCATACTCACACGGGCCGCCCGGCGGTACAGGGGGTCGCAGCAGGTAGGGGTAACCAGCACCGCGTCCATGTGGAGGGCGGCAGCGGAACGGAAGATGGCCCCCACGTTGGTGGAATCCACAATACCCTCCAGCACCGCCACCCGCCGGGCACCTGCGCACAGCTCCTCCACTGTGGGCAGCACCGGCCGCCGCATGGCGCACAGCACACCCCGGGTCACCTCATAGCCGGTGAGACCCTCCAACACTTCCCGGTCGGCGGTGTAGAGGGGCAGGTCACCGCACCGGGCCACCACCTCTTTGGCGGACCCGTCGATCTTCTTGCGCTCCATCAGCAGAGACAGGGGCTCATACCCGGCGTCCAGGGCCCGCAGGATCACCTTGGGGCTCTCGGCGATGAAGATGCCCTTCTCCGGCTCCAGCCGGTTGCGCAGCTGGGCCTCGGTAAGCCGGGCGTAGCAGTCCAGCTGAGGATCGGAATAGTCGGTGATCTCAATAATGTTGGCCATGGTGTCTCTTCTCCTGCCTTCTCTTCACCCTTCATTCAGAAGGTTGTTCTCTCTTGGTACAGAGTTATTTTTTATTATACCGCACCCGCTCGCCTGTGGCAACGCACATTCTTCCGGCACGGTCTTTCTGCAAATCTTCTTCTAGCTATTTACAAAATTCGTCAAAGTGTTTAAAATAAGGATACTCCCATTGGGAGGACTAAGAGAGAGAACAGGAGGTCATATCATGTTCTGTAAGTATTGCGGTCGTCAGATCGCAGACGGCAGTCTGTTTTGCCCTGGCTGCGGAAATCGCCTGGATTCCGCGCAGGAACAGACTCCCCCTACCCAGCAGACGCCCCCCAGCCAGCCCGGTAGCTACCCCAACTACACCCCCACTACGCCCCCGCCTGCCGGCGGCTACCGTCCCAACGGCGGTTACCAGAGCCCCAACAATGCCGCCAATTTCAGCGGCTATCCTATGGGCTGGTACAAATTCCTGATTTACTTCGCCCTGTTTGCGTCCTGTGTACTCAACGCCTGCAGCGCCATCGGTATGTTTTCCGGTATGATTTATGGTGACGCAAGCGGTCTGGTGTATGCCATCTTCGGTGGCCTGCGGATCGTGGATATCCTGTACGGCCTCGTTATGGCGGCTATGGCTGTTCTGGCGATTCTGACCCGGCAGAAGCTGGCCCAGTTCCGGAAGGACGGCCCCACCTATCTGCTGATGCTCTACGTCATCAATATGGCCGCTTCCGTGATCTACCTGATCCTGGTCACCATTATCGTAGGCGATATGGTGCTTACCGGAGAAGTCATGGGCCAGTATCTGCTGATCATCGTGGTTTCTATCGTGATGATCGTGGTGAACAACATCTACTTCAAAAAGCGCGCTTCCCTGTTCGTCAACTGATTTGTACCAAAAAAGCCGGATGGCATGGCCATCCGGCTTTTTCTTTAATAGAGTACCCGGCGGACCACCGCCAGCAGGGGTTCGCAATCCTCCTCCCCCCGCAGCAGGGCGGTAATCAGCATGGAAAATACCAGCTCTACAAATCCTTCCGGGGTCAGGCGGCTGTCAAATACCGACTGGTTAACCTGTTCATCCTCCCGGAGCATCCGGCACAGGGACTTCCGCAGCTGGCCCTGGATCCGTTCCATCATCCGCCGGCCTTCCACCTTGCCTTCCCCGGTGGTAAAGCCCATGGCATGGAGGGTCAGAAATCCCTGATAACGGCGGTTTCCCTCCTGTATACTGTCATGCAGCCACTGGATTACCTTGCAAAAACGCTCCTCCCCCGTCAGATCCTCCGGTACATGGAAAAGTTCCTGCCATACGCTCTCCACCGTGGCCGCCACCAGCTCTGTCTTGGAGGGAAAATAGTTGTACAGCGATCCCACGGACACACCACAGCGTACCGCTACCGAGCGCATATGGATGGCTGACCATCCCTTCTCCTGAAGCATCAGGCGGCTGGCCTCCAGGATCTCGTCCCGGGAAATCACCGCATTCCGCATCAGACTCACCTCTCTCTTTGATCACCGGTCCGGCGGCATTACTCCAGCCGTGTCCCACAGGTGGCGCAGAACAGGCTGTCCCCATCTACCGGGCTGCCGCACTTGGGACATACCCGTCCGCTTTCGGCGGCAGGCGGCTCCATCTTGGCACCGCAGCCGCCGCAGAAGGCAGAATCCGGTCCCACCTCTGCCCCGCACTCCGGGCAGATGCGGATGCCCTTGATCTGACGGATCTGGGCCTGATACTGGGCAATCTGGGCATAGGCGGCCCGGATTCCTTCAATTTGAGCGGCATATTCATAGTCCGGGTCGTTCTGGTGCCGGTCATAGCAGGCCTGCCCCAGCTCCCGCAGCAGGGCTGCTGCCTGCCGCTCCTGCTCGGCAATGGCTCCGTTGAGCCGGGTCACCTCCGTAAAGTTCTTGGTGTGCTTGGCCACGCCCTGCCCTGCGTCGGACAGCCGCTTGCCGATCCCATCCAAAAACTGAGACATACTCATGCTCCTTTCTCCCCACCTCCAGGTGGGGCCTGGATTTGATTTCCCTCACAATATAACATAGCCGCCCCTCTTTTTCAACCGGAGCAAACTGTCCGGTTCCCTCTTGACTTTTTCGCTTTAAAGCAGTAAAATACACAACGATACAATTTCCAGTTGGAAAAACATCCGCCTCCCCTCCCCCGCTGTGCGGAACCGGGAGGCGCAAAGGAGTCAGCTGTCATGGTTATCACAGACTTTCTGGAGCGCAACGCCCGGCTGTACCGGGACGAGCCCGCCCTGGTGGAGATCAACCCCTCGGAGGAGCGGGATAAGGCCACCACCTGGCGGGAGTTCAGCCTCATCGAGCGCAACCGTCCCGACGAGCCCTACCGCCGGGAGATCACCTGGGGCCAGTTTGATAAGAAGGCCAACCGCTTTGCCAACCTGCTGCTCAGCCGCGGGCTGAAGCGGGGCACCAAAGTGGGTATCCTGCTGATGAACTGCCTGGAGTGGCTGCCGGTGTATTTCGGCATCCTGAAGGCGGGCTGTCTGGCCGTTCCTATGAACTTCCGCTATTCCTCCGACGAGATCCGCTACTGTCTGGATCTGGCCGATGTGGAGGCGCTGGTGTTCGGCCCTGAGTTCATCGACCGGCTGGAGCCCATCCTTCCCGACCTGGGCCGGGTGCGCCAGTGGTTCTATGTGGGCAACCACACCCCCGCCTTCGCTGAAAGTTATCGGGAGCTTGTCATGTACTGCACCATTGAGCCCCCTCCGGTCCATCTGGAGCTGAGCGATCTGGCGGCCATCTACTTCTCCTCGGGTACCACCGGCTTCCCCAAGGCCATTCTACATAATCACAAGGCCCTGCTCTCCTCCTGCCTCACCGAGCAGCACCACCACGGCCAGACCCATGAGGACGTATTCCTGTGCATTCCGCCCCTGTACCACACCGGCGCCAAGATGCACTGGTTCGGCTCCCTGGCCAGCGGCGGCAAGGCGGTATTGCTGCGAGGGGTGTCCCCGGAGTGGATCCTCCGAACGGTCACCGAGGAAAAGTGTACCATCGTGTGGCTGCTGGTACCCTGGGCCCAGGACATCCTGGATGCCATCGACAGCGGCCGGGTCAATCTGGACGACTACCTGCTGGACCAGTGGCGGCTCATGCACATCGGCGCTCAGCCGGTACCGCCCAGCCTGATCCACCGGTGGAAGAAGTTCTTCCCCCACCACCAGTACGACACCAACTACGGTCTGTCCGAGTCCATCGGTCCCGGCTGCGTCCATCTGGGGGTGGAGAACATCGACAAGGTGGGCGCCATCGGCAAGCCGGGCTATCTGTGGGCCGCCAAGGTGGTGGACGAGCACGGTGTGGAGGTGCCCCAGGGCCAGGTGGGCGAGCTTATCGTCTGCGGCCCCGGCGTGATGCAGTGCTACTACAAAAACCCGGAAGCCACCGCCGAGGTTCTCAAGGGAGACTGGTTGTACACCGGCGACATGGCCGAGGTGGATGAGGACGGCTTTATCTATCTGGTGGACCGCAAGAAGGACGTGGTCATCTCCGGCGGCGAGAACCTCTACCCCGTCCAGATCGAGGACTTTTTGCGGAAGTTTGACAAGCTGAAGGACGTGGCGGTCATCGGCCTGCCCGATCCCCGGCTGGGCGAGATCGCCGCCGCCATTGTGGAGGTGAAGGAGGGTGTCTCCTGCACCGAGGAGGAGATCAACGCTTTCTGTCAGGAGCTGCCCCGGTACAAGCGGCCCCGGAAGATCATCTTCGACCATGTGCCCCGCAACCCCACCGGCAAGATCGAAAAGCCGGTGCTGCGGGAGAAATACTGCCACGGCCGTCTGGTGGAGGCTCAGATCTCCAACTGATCCAGTCAGCCGGGCAACAAGGAGTGTTCCCCTGTGACCGATATGCTCATCAAAGTATCTCTACTTGTCCTGTTTTTCGCCGTCATGGTGGGCATCGGGCTGTACTGCCGCCGCCACACCACCAACGTCAACGGCTTCGTGCTGGGGGGCCGGTCGGTGGGCCCCTGGCTCACCGCCTTTGCCTACGGCACCAGCTACTTCTCCGCTGTGGTCTTTGTGGGCTACGCCGGTCAGTTCGGCTGGCGTTTCGGCATCGCCGCCACCTGGGCAGGCCTGGGCAACGCCTTTCTGGGCTCCCTGCTGGCCTGGGTGGTGCTGGGCCGCCGCACCCGCATCATGACCCAGCACCTGGACAGCGCCACCATGCCCGAGTTCTTCGGCCGCCGCTTTGACAGCAGCAGGCTGAAGATCACCGCCTCCGTCATCATCTTCATCTTCCTTATCCCCTACACCGCCAGCCTGTACAACGGCCTGTCCCGGCTCTTCGCCATGGCCTTCGACATCGACTACGCCGTGTGCGTGGTAGTAATGGCGGTGCTCACCGGGGTGTACGTCATCGCCGGAGGCTATATGGCCACCGCCATCAACGACTTCATCCAGGGCATTATCATGATCTTCGGCATCATCGCCGTCATTGCCGCGGTGCTCAACACCCAGGGCGGTCTGACCGGAGCCCTGGACGCCCTGGCCCGGGTCAG
This sequence comes from Flavonifractor sp. An91, assembly GCF_002159225.1. Classification (NCBI taxonomy): domain Bacteria; kingdom Bacillati; phylum Bacillota; class Clostridia; order Eubacteriales; family Oscillospiraceae; genus Flavonifractor; species Flavonifractor sp. An91. Next base: position 98,406 of record NZ_NFHA01000002.1, read on the forward strand.
CGACCCTGCCGTGTCCGATACCCCCGGCGTGTTCGCCTCCTTCTTCGGCCCCGACCTGCCCAGCCTCATGGGCGTGGTGGTGCTCACCAGCCTGGGCACCTGGGGCCTGCCCCAGATGGTGCAGAAGTTCTACGCCATTAAAAGCGAGTCGGCCATCACCAAGGGTACCGTGATCTCTACGGCCTTTGCCCTGGTGGTGGCGGGAGGCTGCTACTTCCTGGGTGGCTTCGGGCGGCTCTTCTCCACCCCGGAGACGGTGGCTGCCCAAGGCTACGACTCCATCATCCCCGCCATGCTCTCCGGTCTGCCCTCCATCCTCATTGCGGTGGTGGTCATTCTGGTTCTCTCAGCCTCCATGTCCACCCTGTCCTCCCTGGTGCTGGCCTCCAGCTCCACCCTCACCCTGGACTTCATCAAGGACAACCTCATCAAGGACATGGATGAGAAGCGGCAGGTCCGCTGGATGCGGGCCCTGGTGGTGGTGTTCATCGCCATTTCCGTGGTACTGGCCATTGTTCAGTACCGGTCCAACCTGACCTTCATTGCCCAGCTTATGGGCGTGTCCTGGGGCGCACTGGCCGGGGCCTTCCTGGCTCCCTTCCTCTACGGACTGTACTGGAAGCGCACCACCAAGGCCGCCTGCGCCGTATGTTTCCTCTTCTCTACCGTGGTCATGCTGGCCAACATCTTCGCCGGGGCCTGGTTCCCGCCGGTACTTCAGTCCCCCATCAACTGCGGCGCCTTCTGTATGCTGGCAGGCCTGATCATCGTGCCGGTGGTCAGCCTGTTTACCCCCGCCCCCGGCTCCGGCCGGGTGAAGGAGATCTTCTCCTGCTATGAGCGCACCGTCACCGTGGCAGTCACCGACTCCATCGGTCCCAGGGACGATCTGGCAGAGGAAGGTCCTGTAAAAAAGATTTGACTTTACCGACAAAAAGTGATAAAGTAATACCGTTCAAATTTGCGAGAACGGAACCAGGTAGAGGCCGTTTCGCCGGAAAATCTTCGTCCTCTGCATCCGATGCAGAGGACGTTTTTTATTTTCCGATAGCCTCTGGAAAAGGAGAAATGCACCATGAAAACCCTGATGCTCGGCAACGAAGCCGTGGCCCGGGGCCTCTATGAGGCAGGCTGCGCCGTTGTCTCCAGCTACCCAGGCACCCCCAGCACCGAAATCACCGAGGCGGTAGCCAAGTTCCCCGAGGTGTACGCCGAATGGGCCCCCAACGAGAAGGTGGCCATGGAGACCGCCTTCGGCGCCTGTCTGGCGGGCAAGCGGTCCTTCTGCGGCATGAAGCACGTTGGCCTCAACGTGGCCGCCGATCCCCTGTTCACCATCGCCTATACCGGCGTCAACGCCGGTATGATTATCGCCGTGGCCGACGACGCCGGGATGCACTCCTCCCAGAATGAGCAGGACTCCCGCCACTACGCCCGCTCGGCCAAGCTGCCCATGCTGGAGCCCGCCGACTCTGCCGAGGCTCTGGCCTTCACCAAGGCGGCCTATGAGCTGTCCGAGCGGTTCGACACCCCGGTGCTCCTCAAGATGTGCACCCGTGTGTCCCACTCCCAGAGCGTGGTGGAGACCGGAGAGCGGGTAGAGCCTCCCGCCCGGCCCTACGAGAAGACCCCCGCCAAGTACATCATGATGCCCGGCTATGCCAAGCTGCGCCACCCGGTGGTGGAGCAGCGCACCCAGGCCCTGGCCGACTGGGCGGAGAGCTGCCCCTTCAACCGGGTCGAGGCAGGCGCCGACCACAGCATGGGTATCCTCACCTCCTCTACCAGCTACCAGTATGTAAAGGAAGTGGTGGGAGACAAGTACCCCGTCCTCAAGCTGGGCATGGTGTGGCCCCTGCCCTCCAAGCTAATCCGGGACTTCGCCGCCGGCGTGGACAAGCTGGTGGTGGTGGAGGAGCTGGACGGCTTCCTGGAGACCTGGTGCCGGGAGCTGGGCCTGGAGGTAGAGGGCAAGGCCTCCTTCTCCCTCATCGACGAGCTCAGCCAAAATAAGGTGGCCGCCAAGCTGGGTACCGAACCTGAGGCGGGCAAAACCCTGGAGACCGACATCCCCAACCGTCCCCCCGTCATGTGCGCCGGCTGCCCCCACCGTGGTCTGTTTTACACCCTCAACAAGATGAAGCTCACCGTGCTGGGCGACATCGGCTGCTATACTCTGGGCGCGGTGGCTCCCCTGTCCGCCATTGACTCCACCATCTGCATGGGGGCCTCGGTGTCCGGCATCCACGGCTTCCTGAAGGCCTCCGGCGGCCAGATGGACGGCAAGACGGTGGCGGTCATCGGCGACTCCACCTTCATGCACTCGGGCATCACCGGCCTGGTCAACATCGCCTACAACGAGTCCAACGCCACCGTTATCATTCTGGACAACTCCATCACCGGCATGACCGGCCATCAACAGAACCCCACCACCGGCTTCAACCTGAAGGGAGACCCCTGCACCAAGATCGACCTGGAGTCCCTGTGCAAGGCCGTGGGTATCCGCCGGGTGCGGGTGGTGGACCCCTACGACCTGAGCCAGTGCGAGGCCGTTATCAAGGAAGAGCTGGCTGCTCCCGAGGCGTCGGTGGTCATCTCCCGCCGTCCCTGCGCCCTGCTGAAGTATGTCAAGCACAAGGCGCCCCTGACGGTGGACACCGGCAAGTGCGTGGGCTGCAAGGCCTGCATGAAGATCGGATGCCCCGCCATTTCGGTGACGGACGGCAAGGCCGGGGTGGACGCCACCCTGTGCGTGGGCTGCGGCGTGTGCCAGCAGCTGTGTAAGTTTGACGCCCTCCAGACGGGTGAGGAGGTGTGAACATGGATACGAAAAATATTATGATCGTAGGCGTGGGCGGCCAGGGTTCCCTGCTGGCCAGCAAGCTGCTGGGCCGTCTGCTGCTGGACCAGGGCTATGACGTGAAGGTATCCGAGGTCCACGGTATGAGCCAGCGGGGCGGCAGCGTGGTTACCTATGTCCGCTTCGGCGACAAGGTATACTCCCCCATCATCGACCAGGGGGAGGCCGATTTCATCGTCTCCTTTGAGCTGCTGGAGGCCGCCCGCTACACCGCCTTCCTCAAGAGCGGCGGGCATATTATCACCAACACCCAGCAGATCAACCCCATGCCTGTTATCACCGGCGCCGCCGCCTATCCCCAGGACCTGGTGGGCCAGATGAAGGAGGCCGGAGTGCTGGTGGACGCCATGGACGCCCTGGCTCTGGCCGAGGAGGCCGGTTCTCCCAAGGCGGTGAACCTGGTGCTCATGGGCCGTCTGTCCCGGTACTTTGACCTGCCGGAGGAGGCCTGGCAGCAGGCTCTGACCCGCAGCGTACCGGAGAAATTCCTGGAACTTAACCGCAAAGCCTTCCACCTGGGCAGAAATTCCTGAACCACGAGGAGAGAGAAGCATGGAGCGTTACTACCAAAAAGACATTGAGTGCGCCAGCCGGGAGCAGATCCGCGCCTGGCAGGATGAGCGTCTGGTCAAGCAGGTGCGCAATGTATGGGACAACGTGCCCTACTACCGCAAGAAGATGGAGGACAAGGGCCTGACCCCCGAGGACATCAAGGGTGTGGACGACCTGCACAAGCTGCCCTTCGTCACCAAGGCCGACCTGCGGGAGGCCTATCCCTACGGCCTGGTGGCCCGTCCCCTGAAGGACTGTGTGCGCATCCAGTCCACTTCCGGCACCACCGGCAAGCGTGTGGTGGCTTTCTACACCCAGCACGACATCGACCTGTGGGAGGACTGCTGCGCCCGGGCCATCACGGCCGCCGGCGGCACCAACGAGGACGTGTGTCAGGTGAGCTACGGCTACGGCCTGTTCACCGGTGGCCCCGGCCTCAACGGCGGCTCCCACAAGGTGGGCTGTCTTACCATCCCCACCTCCTCGGGCAACACCGAGCGGCAGATCATGTTCATCCGGGACCTGAACGCCACCATCCTGTGCTGCACCCCTTCCTATGCCGCCTATCTGGCTGAGAGCATGAAGGAGATGGGCCTCACCCCCGACCAGATCCCCCTGAAGGCAGGTATCTTCGGCGCCGAGGCCTGGAGCCAGGAGATGCGGCAGAACATCGAGGAAACCCTGGGCATCAAGGCCTATGACATCTACGGCCTCACCGAGCTGTCCGGCCCCGGCGTGGCCTTTGAGTGCTCCGCCCAGAGCGGAATGCACATCAACGAGGACCATTTCATCGCCGAGATCATCGATCCCGAGACCGGGGAGGTCCTTCCCGAGGGGTCCAAGGGCGAGCTGGTGTTCACCTCCATTACCAAGGAGGCCTTCCCCCTGCTGCGCTATCGCACCCGGGACATCTGTGTGCTTCACCATGAGGACTGCCCCTGCGGCCGCACCCACATCAAGATGAGCAAGCCCATGGGCCGCAGCGACGATATGCTCATCATCAAGGGCGTCAACGTGTTCCCGTCCCAGATCGAGACGGTGCTCATGGGCCAGAGCTTCGCCCCCAACTATCAGATCATCGTGGACCGGGTAAACAACACCGACACCATGGAGGTGCTGGTGGAGATGACCCCGGAGATGTTCTCCGACCAGCTGAGCCAGGTGGCCGAAAAGGAGAAGCAGGTTGTGGCCGCCCTCAAGGCCATGCTGGGCATCTACGCCAAGGTCCGTCTGGTGGCCCCCAAGTCCATCCAGCGCTCCGAGGGCAAGGCGGTCCGCGTCATCGACAAGCGGAAGATCTAAGAGAGGAGCAAGGTTATGACCATCCAACAGATTTCTGTCTTTCTGGAAAACCGGGCGGGGCAGCTGGCGGAGATCACCGCCATCCTGTCCGAACATCAGATCAATATGCGGGCCCTCCACATCGCCGAGACCAGCGACTACGGTGTGCTGCGCATGATCGTGGACCAGCCCCAGCGGGCGGCCTCCCTGCTGCTGGAGCACGGCTTTGTGGTGTCCATGACCCCGGTGGTGGCGGTGCTGGTGCCCGACGAGCCCGGCGGCCTGGGCAAGATCCTCACCCTGCTGGCCAGGGAACACATTGACGTGGAGTATGTCTACTCCGTCTTCGGTCAGGTGGGCGGCCAGGCCTGCATGATCTTCCGGGTGGCCGACGCCGTGGGGCTGGCCAACCTGCTCCAGGCCAACGGAATGCCCCCCGCCCGGGGCGAGGCGCTGGGCGTCCATTAACTTGAAAAGCGAGGTTAGATCGTTATGCAGCCGCTGAGCAAGAAAACCCAATTCTTTACCGATTCGGTCATCCGGCGGATGACCCGTATCGCCATTGCCAACAACGCCATCAATCTGGCCCAGGGGTTCCCCGACTTCGACCCCCCCAAGGCCCTGCTGGACCGGCTGGCCCAGGTGGCCTACGAGGGGCCCCACCAGTACCCCATCACCATGGGCGCCCCCAACTTCCGCCGGGCCCTGGCCAAGAAGTGCGGCCGCTTCATGGGCCGCACCCTGGACCCGGAGACCGAGATGGTGGTGACCATCGGCTCCACCGAGGCCATGGTGGACACCATCTTCGCCCTCACCAATCCCGGGGACAAGATCATTCTCTTCTCCCCCTACTTTGAAAACTACCACGCCCAGGCCCTCTTTGCCGACTGCCAGCCCATCTATGTGCCTCTGGTGCCCCCCGCCTTCGGCTTCGACCCCAACGTGCTGGAGGACGCCTTCAAGCAGCGCCCCAAGGCCATCCTCATCTGCAACCCCTCCAACCCCAGCGGCAAGGTGTTCACCGAGGCTGAGCTGAAGCTCATCGCGGAGCTGTGCATCAAGTACGACGTGTACGCCATTATGGACGAGGTGTACGAGCACATCGTCTACGCCCCCCACAAGCATATCTACATGAACTCCATCCCCGGTATGTGGGAGCGCACCGTGTCCTGCTCCTCCCTGTCCAAGACCTACTCCATCACCGGCTGGCGGCTGGGCTACGCCATCGCCCCCAAGGAGATCATGGACAAGATCAAGCAGTTCCACGACTTCAACGCCGTGGGCGCCCCCTCCCCCCTGATGGAGGCCGCCATTGCCGGCCTGGAGATGCCCGACAGCTACTATGAGGAGTTCGGAGCCCACTACGCCCACATGAAGGAGCTCTTCACCAAGGGCCTGGACAACATCGGCATCCCCTATACCGATCCTCAGGGCACCTACTTCGTGCTGGCCGACATCGGTCCCTACCTGAAGAAGGGCCAGACCGACGTGGAGTTCTGTGAGGAGCTGACCCAGAAGGTGGGCGTGGCCGCCGTACCCGGCACCTCCTTCTTCATGGAGGACGTGCCCAACATTGTCCGCCTCCACTTCGCCAAGAAGGACGAGACGCTGCTGGAGGCCCTGGACCGTCTGTCCCACATCAAGGAGAAAATGGCCTGAGCCGGGAGGGACCCATGCGCATCATCATCTCCCCCGCCAAGAAAATGCGGGTGGACACCGACAGCTTTGCCCCCGAGGGCCTGCCCACCTTTCTGCCCGAGACCGGGCGGCTGCTGGCGGCGTTGAAGGCCATGGACGGCCCCGCCCTGCAAAAGCTGTGGAAGTGCAACGACTCCATTGCCGCCCTCAATCTGGAACGGCTGGCCCATATGGACCTGGAGAAAAACCTCACCCCTGCCCTGCTATCCTATGAGGGCATCCAGTACCAGTACATGGCCCCCGGCGTCTTTGACCGGGAACAGCTGGACTATGTGAAGGAGCACCTGCGTATCCTCTCCGGCTTCTATGGGCTTCTGGGCCCCTTCGACGGGGTAACTCCCTACCGGCTGGAGATGGCTGCCCCCCTGAAGGTGGACGGGCACAAGGATCTGTATGCCTTCTGGGGGAACAAGCTGGCAGAGGCACTGGCCGCCCAGACCGATCTGGTGGTCAATCTGGCCTCCAAGGAATACAGCAAAGCTGTCTCCCCCCACCTGCCCTCCGCTGTCGCCTTCCTCACCTGCACCTTCGGGGAGGAAAAGAACGGCAAGGTGGTGGAGAAAGGCACTATGTGCAAGATGGCCCGGGGTGAGATGGTCCGCTGGATGGCGGAGCATCACGTCCAACAGGCGGAGGAGCTGCGAGATTTTGACCGGCTGGGCTACACCTTCTCCCCCGCCCATTCCGATCCCCAACACTATGTTTTCCTGAAGGAGGAACCCTGATATGCTGGAAGTGGGTACCGTCGCCCCCGACTTCACCCTCCCCGACAAGGAGGGCAACCCCGTCACCCTGTCTCAGTTCCGGGGCAAGCGGGTGGTAGTCTATTTCTATCCCCGGGACAACACCCCCGGCTGCACCCGTCAGGCCTGCGGCTATGCCGCCGCCTACGACCAATTTCAGGCCCTTGACACGGTAGTCATTGGCATCAGCAAGGACTCGGTGGCCTCCCACCAGAAGTTCGCCCAGAAGCACGAGCTGCCCTTCATCCTGCTGTCCGATCCGGAGCTGACCGCCATTCAGGCCTACGGCGTATGGCAGGAGAAGAAGAACTACGGCAAGGTGTCCATGGGGGTGGTCCGCTCCACCTTCGTTATCAGCCCCGACGGCGTCATCGAAAAGGTGATGCCCAAGGTGAAGCCGGACACCAACGCCGCCGATATTCTGGCCTACCTGCGCGGATAAACCAAAAAGGTGCCCTCCATAGGAGGGCACCTTTTTTATCAGAAATTGTGGCTCTTCCTTTTGCGGGACGGCATCTCCGCTCCGGCCCCGGCATGGCTGAGCACCGGCAGCAGCACAACACCCACAACGATACCGCTCAGCCCCTGCACCACGTTGAAGGGCACGCCCGCCAGCACCGCTGTTGCGGCGGCAGTCAAATCACTGCCTGCCAGCGCCATCATTCCCACTTCATAGAGGAAATAGCCGGCAACCATCACCGCTTCGGCGGGAATGCCGCACAGAATCACACGCAGCGGCAGGGAGATGTGCTCCCGCTTCAGGCAAAGGCGGTACAGGCTCCCGCCCACCAGCGCCGTCAGGGCCTTGATGGCAAAGGTCCCCGGCGCCCATGCCGTGAAGCCGCCGAACAGATCGGCCAGCATAGACCCGATTCCGGCCGCCGCCGCGCCCAGTCCCGGCCCCAGCAGGATGCCGCAGAGCAGCACCATGCTGTCGCCCAGATGGACGTACCCCAGGGTCGGGGTGGGGATCCGGATCACCATGGTAGCCGCGGTGGTCAGTGCTGCAAGCAGCGCCGCCATGACCATACGTCTGGTTTTTTGATTTACCATACCGGAACGCCTTCCTTCTGTTTTTCTTCTGTGCCTCCAGTATAGTTCTAATCTGATCTTTTTAAAAGTGTCAATTTTATTCTATTTTATAAGGTCAGATTTACAAAACAGAAGCGCCCGCCGGCAATGCCGGCGGGCGCTGATTCCATAACTTATACCCGGGTCCAGGTGGTCCCTTCCTTACTGTCCTTGATCTCCACGCCCATCTCCTTGAGCTGATCCCGGATGGCGTCGGCGGTGGCCCAATCTTTGGCCTTCTTGGCCTCCAGCCGCTTGGCGATGAGGGCCTCGATCTCCTCGGCACCCTCCACCGGAGCGGACGCCTTCTCGTTCAGGGCGGCGGCCTTTTTCAGCAGGTCCAGACCCAGCACCTGGTCAAAGCTGTCGATGAGGACCCGCTTGGTGGCGTCGTTGGTGTTGGCCTTGAGCACATCGTACAGGGCGGTGACCCCCAGGGAGGTGTTCAGGTCGTTGCCCACCGCCTCGATGAAGGCGGCCTTGTATTTGGCTGCGGCCTCCTCGTCCACCGGGGCGGGGTCGTCGGACAGAGCGGCCACCCGGGCCACCAGCTTATCGTAGGCCACCTTGGCGTTGTCCAGGTTCTCCCAGGAGAACACCAGGCTCTTGCGGTAGTGGGACTGGAGGCAGAAGAAGCGGTAGACCAGAGGATCGTACCCCTTCTCCTCCAGCAGAGAGACGGTAAGGAACTCGCCTTTGGACTTGCTCATCTTGCCGTCGTTGGTATTCAGATGGTGGACGTGCATCCAGTATTTGCACCAGGGATGGCCCAGATAGGCCTCAGACTGGGCGATCTCATTGGTGTGGTGGGGGAAGGCGTTGTCGATGCCGCCGCAGTGGATGTCCAGATACTCACCGGCATACTTCATGGAGATGCAGGAGCACTCGATGTGCCAGCCGGGATAGCCCACGCCCCAGGGGGAGTCCCACTTCAGGGCCTGATCCTCAAACTTGGACTTGGTGAACCACAGTACAAAGTCGTTCTTGTTGCGCTTGTTGGTATCCTCCTCCACGCCCTCACGGACGCCCACCGCCAGGTCCTCCTCGTCGTGGTCGTTGAATACATAGTATTTCTCCAGCTTGGAGGTGTCAAAATACACGTTGCCCCCCGCCACATAGGCGTAGCCGGTGTCCAGCAGCTTGGTGATAACCTTGATATAATCGTCGATCATGCCGGTGGCGGGCTGCACCACGTCGGGGTACTTGATGTTCAGCTTCTTGCAGTCGGCAAAGAAGGAGTCGGTGTAGAACTGGGCAATCTCCATGACGCTCTTGTGTTCCCGCTTGGCGCCCTTCACCATCTTGTCCTCGCCGGTGTCGGCGTCGGAGGCCAAATGGCCCACGTCGGTAATGTTCATAATCCGCTTCACATCATAGCCGTCGTAGCGGAGGAATTTCTCCAGCACGTCCTCCATCAGGTAGCTGCGCAGGTTGCCGATATGGGCGAAGTGGTACACCGTGGGGCCGCAGGTATACATGGTCACCTTGCCCGGCTCGTGGGGGACAAACTCTTCCTTTTTGTGGCTTGCGGAGTTATACAGTTTCATGGCAATTCGCTCCTTATTGATTTTGGCTTCTGGCCTGTTCATCCATCAGCTTTTCCAGCCACTCGAGCCGGGAACTGATGGCCTGCAATTCTTTCTGTACCGGGTCGGTAACGTGGATCTGGTCCACGGAGGAGGCGTAGTCCACCTTCTCCCCGGCAATACGCACCACCCGGGCGGGCACACCCACGGCGGTGGCGTTGGGCGGGATCTCGCTGAGCACCACCGCGTTGGCGGCAATGCGGGAGTTGTCTCCCACCTTAAAGGGGCCCAGCACCTTAGCGCCGGTGGACACCAGCACGTTGTTGCCCAGGGTGGGGTGGCGCTTGCCCTGGTCCTTGCCGGTACCGCCCAAGGTGACGCCGTGGTAGATGAGGCAGTCGTCGCCGATCTCGGCGGTCTCGCCGATAACGATGCCCATGCCGTGGTCAATGACGAACCGGCGGCCGATTTTGGCCCCGGGGTGGATCTCAATACCGGTCCAGAACCGGCTCCACTGGCTGACAAACCGGGCCAGGAACTTCAGGTGGTGCCGGTAGAGGAAATGGGCCAGCCGGTGATAGATGATGGCGTGTACGCCAGGATAGAGCAAAAAGATTTCCAGACGGCTCCGTGCCGCCGGGTCGCGGGCCTGATAGGCCCGCAGGGTCTCGCCAAGTCGGGTCAGGGAAAACACCTCCAAAGAAAAACGCCTCTTACGCATACGCATAAGAGGCGATAAAATCGCGGTTCCACTCTCATTTCTCACTCGAAGGCCGATAACGGGGCCAGCCGGGGGGCATCCACATCCCCCGCGCTCCCGGACGCACATTCTCCAGTTACTCCCTGGGACCGCTCTCAGCCGGTGACGTTCCCTCTCTGGCGGGTACTCGCTGGATACTATTTCCGTTCCTCGCGCTATTCCATTACCATAGTATACTACCACGTTTCCCATTTGGTGTCAAGTCAACGAACACCCGTGTCATACTTGGCACAGAAGGAAGCCACGTCGTCAAAGTCCCGCAGTCGCTCCTGCAACTCCTTATGGTTCCAGTCCCACCACTGGATGCGCAGAAGGGCGGCAATGGTGTCCTCATCGTACCGCCAGCCGATGTGGCGGGCGGGCACGCCCCCCACGATCTCATAGGGGGCCACATCGTGGGTGACCACAGCCCCTGCCCCCACCACCGCGCCATGGCCCAGGGTGACCCCCGCCATGATGACGGCGTTGTGGCCGATCCACACGTCGTTGCCCGTGGTCACATGGTGGTTGTCCCGCCGCCATTGGAGCAGAGCCTGATCATCCGGCCCGAAGCCGTAGTGGGCGCAGCGGTAGGTGAAATGGTGGGCTGCCGCCCGAGTCTTGGCCGGGTGCTGTACCGGGTTGATGCGTACCCCTGTGGCAATGGAGTTGAACTTACCGATGTGGGAGTAGATCACATCGTTGGACCCGAAGAGGTAGGTGTAGTCCCCCACATGGGTCTCCTCCACGATACAGTGGTCCCCCAGCTCCACATAGCGGCCAAAAGTGCAGTTTTTCACCACACAGGTGGGATGGATGAGGGGCCGGTCCTCCTCCAAAGTTCTGGTAAAGTCCAGCATTATACCTTACTCCAGTCGATAACGTCCTTATTTTTTACAAAATACTCGATACCGGAATAGATGGTGGTAGCCAAAATAATGGCCACGCATACCACATCCAGGGTCAGGTTGTGGAACACCAGCATAATGCAGATGCACACCATGGTGGAGGCGGTCTTGATCTTGCCCGACCAGGCAGCGGCAATGACCCTTCCCCGCTCCACGGCGATCAGCCGCAGGCCGGTAACGGCAAACTCCCGCACCACCACAATGAGCAGAGCCCAAGCGGGGAAACGGTTCATCTCCACGAACCACAGCAGGGCGGCCATGACCAGCATCTTGTCCGCCAGAGGGTCCATGAACTTGCCGAAATCGGTAATCATGTTGTAGTGACGGGCAATATAGCCGTCCACAAAATCAGTGACGCTGGCCAGGATGAACACAGCCAGGGCATAGTACATATGGAAGGGGAACTGGAGGTAGAGCACCACCAGAAAGACGGGGATGAGCAGTACCCGAAGCAAAGTCAGCTTATTGGCGGTATTCAAAACACGTCACTCCTCTATTTCCCCGGTCAGGTCACCATCGCTGGTACCGGTAATACGCACGTTGACAAAGGTCCCCGCAGGCACCAGACCGGCGGCGGTAAAGAACACCTTGCCGTCCACGTCGGGGGAATCGGCATAGGAGCGGCCAGCGTAGCAACCCATCTCCTGGTCAAAGCCCTCGCACAGCACCTCCAGGGTCTCCCCCAGGCGACTCTCGTTCCAGGCGTCCATCACCCGGCTCTGGAGCTCCACCAGCAGCTCCACACGCCGCTTGGCGGTATCCGGGTCCACCTGATCAGGCATGACGGCGGCGGGGGTCCCCTCCTCAGGAGAGAACTGGAAGATACCCGCCCGCTCAATACCGCTCTCCCGCAGGAAGTCACACAGCTCCTCAAACTCCTCCTCCGTCTCGCCGGGCAGGCCGCAGATGAGGGAGGTACGCAGCACCAGACCGGGCAGCCGCTCCCGCAGCTTCTTCAGCAGGGCGATGATTTCCGCCTTGGTGGAGCGCCGGTTCATGGCCTTGAGGATACGGTCATTGATATGCTGGAGGGGGATGTCAATATACTTGAGGATCTTATGCTCCCGGGCAATGACGTCGATGAGGGCGTCATCCAGCTCATCGGGGTACAGGTAGTGGAGCCGCACCCAGTGGAAGGGCAGCTTGCACAGCTCGGTCAGCAGTTCCGGCAGCATCCGCTTACGGTACAGATCGGTGCCGTACCGGGTGATGTCCTGAGCGATGACGATGAGCTCCTTCACCCCGTCGTCGGCCAGCTTCTTGGCCTCAGCCAGCAGTGACTCCATGGTACGGCTGCGGTACCGGCCCCGGAGGGAGGGGATGACACAGTAGGCACACCGGTTGTCGCACCCCTCGGCAATCTTCAGGAACGCGGTATAGGGGGGCGTGGAGACGATGCGCGCACCGTCCTCGATGGTATGGTCGATATCCCCGAAGTAGGTGGGGGTATCCCCTTCCATGACAGACTCGATAGCGGGCACGATGTCGGTATAACTGCCGGTACCCAGAATGCCGTCGATCTCGGGCAGTTCCTCCAGGATCTCATCCCGGTAGCGCTGGGTCAGACAGCCCGCCACCAGCAGCTTGCCCAGCTTACCCTGGTCTTTCAGGGCAGCCAGCTCCAAAATATTCTGGATAGCCTCGCTCTTGGCGGAGTCAATAAAACCACAGGTGTTGAGTACCGCCACATCGGCCCCCTCGGGGTCGCCGGTAACGGTATGGCCGGCAGCCTTCACCAGGGCCATCATCTGCTCGGTATTCACCAAATTCTTGGCACAGCCAAGGGATACAAATGCAATCTTCAAGAGACTGCCTCCTTATACGATGGTATATCTGCCCTCCCGGCGGGGAGGCATTTTGGGCTGCTGGTCGGGATAGCCCAGGGTAATGGCCGCCACGAATTCTCCCTTGTCAGGAGCGAACCGCTCCTGAAAGGCAGGGCCGAAGCCCATCCGCTGGGGCGCGGACAGCCAGCAGGAGCCGATCCCCTTGTCCCAGGCAGCCAGCAGTACATTTTCAATGGCGGCGGACACGCTCTGCATGGCGCCGTCCCGGTCTGGATAGTCAGGTTTCAGGAAGAACACCAGTACACACACCGGCGCCCCTCCCAGGGTGGACAGGAACTTGTTGGTGATACCCACCTGCTCCGGGTTGCGGGCAAAGCGCTGCTCCAGCACCGGGGTGAACTTCTCCACTACCCCGCCCATGATGGTCTTGACCTCCTCCAGAGCTTCGGGGCTCTGAACGGCTACAAAGTACCAGTGCTGCAGGTTGATAGCGGACGGGGCAGCCAAACCGGCCTCCAGGATGTCCTTCAAATCGGCCTCCGGAATGGGGTCGGCCTTATAGCGGCGGATGCTGCGGCGGGTCATCAGGGCTTCGCGGGTATCCATCAGAATTCCTCCTCCAGTGCCCCGCCGTACCGGCGCAGGCCCTCTTTGATATCCTCCCACCGGAACCCCCGGCGGGCCAGGACGTTGGCCGCCCGTTGATAACTTTTGGGGTCGGCGAGATCCGCCCCACGGAGTTTTTTCTGCAAAAAAGCGTCAATAGCGTCGTCAGGAGCCTCCAGATCCTCCAGGGCTTCGTCCCAATAGTCCCGGGGCACACCCCGGCGGTAGAGTTCGTCCCGGATGCGGGCCGGGCCCCAGCCTTTGGCAGCATAGTGGTCAGCCACCGTACGGGCATAGGCCTCGTCGTTCAGGTAGCCCAGTTCCTCCAGCCGGTCGGCCGCCGCTTCAGCGGTCTCCCGGTCAGCCAGCGGTTCCTTCTCACGGTTCCGGGGCCGGGCAGTCAGCTTGTCTACCAGTTCCTTCCGGGACAAGGGGCGGGCAGCCAGCAGGTCCAGAGCCTTGTCCCGCACAGCGGCGGCTTTGGCAGCCCGTTCCACCTGCTCCAACTGCTCCGGGCTCAGCTCCAGACCGGAACACAGCCCAAAGGCGACGATCTCATTTTCTGTGATGCGGAGGATGGTCCCATCCTCCAGGTGGCACAGCCAGCGGCCTTGAATGCGCTCCGAGGGGGCCAGCTTACTGATCCGCATCCTCGAAGTCCTCGGCGGATACATCCACCGCCCGGCCAGCAGCACGGGCAGCGGCCCGGGCCTGGCTGCTCATCAGCTTGTAGGAGTTCTTCCGAATGTCGGCCTCCAGCCGATCGCATACCTCCGGGTTGTCCTTCAGGTACTGCTTGGCAGCATCCCGGCCCTGACCCAGACGGGTCTCACCCATGGCAAACCAAGAACCCGACTTCTGAACCAGGTCCAGCTTGGTGGCCAGATCCAGGATCTCGCCCACCTTGGAGATGCCCTCGCCGTACATGATGTCAAACTCCGCCTCCTTGAAGGGAGGAGAAACCTTGTTCTTGACCACCTTGACCCGGGTACGGTTACCAATGATCTCAGAGCCATTCTTCAAAGACTCCACCCGGCGCACATCCATACGGACGGAGGCATAGAACTTCAGAGCCCGGCCGCCGGTGGTGACCTCCGGGTTGCCGTACATAACGCCCACCTTTTCGCGCAGCTGGTTGATAAAGATGACCACGCAGTTGGTCTTGGCAATGGAGCCGGCCAGCTTCCGCAGAGCCTGGCTCATGAGGCGGGCCAGCAGACCCACATGGGAGTCGCCCATGTCGCCCTCGATCTCGGCACGGGGGGTCAGGGCAGCCACCGAGTCCACCACCACCACGTCGATGGCGCCGGAGCGGACCAGGGCCTCACAGATCTCCAGCCCCTGCTCGCCGGTGTCGGGCTGGGAGATAAGCATGGAGTCGATGTCCACGCCCAGAGCCCGGGCATAGTAGGGGTCCAGGGCGTGCTCGGCGTCGATAAAGGCCACCTCGCCGCCCCGCTTCTGGGCCTCGGCCACAATGTGGAGGGCCAGGGTGGTTTTACCGGAGGACTCGGGGCCATAGATCTCAATGATACGTCCCTTGGGGACGCCGCCGATGCCCAGGGCCAGGTCCAGGGACAGAGAGCCGGTAGGGATGGCCTCCACCACAATGTCGGCGTTGTCGCCCAAGCGCATGATGGAGCCCTTGCCGTAGGCCTTCTCGATCTGGGCCATGGCGGTCTCCAGCGCCTTTTTCTTGTCAGAGGCAGGAGCGGCGCTCTCCACCACAGATTTCTTCTTGTCTGCCATGTATCCTTTTCATCCTTTCACGGCGGGCCAGAAGCCCGCCCTTACCGATTCAAAACGCCTTCCACCACACGCCAGATGCCCTGGGTGTCCTGACTGGACTGCACGTTGGAGAAGCCCTGCTCAATCAGCAGCTGCTCCACATCCGGAGCCTGTCCAATCCCCACCTCAAAAAGGAGGGAGCCGCCCAGCCGCAAAGCGGGGCCCCACTGGGCAGTCACCGCCCGGTAGAAATCCAGGCCGTCGGCGCCGCCGTCCAGAGCGGTACGAGGCTCAAAATCCCGGACAGAGCGGTCCAGCCCGGCAATATCTCCGGTGGGAATGTATGGCGGGTTGCAGGCAATGACGTCAAAATCCCACAGCGCTCCGTCCGGAGGCTGAAGGGCGTCGGCCTGGAAGCAGGTCACCCGGGCATTCAGGTCACACCGGCGGATGTTCTGCTTACAGGTTTTCAGGGCCGCCTCGCTCAGGTCAGCCAGCACCACCCGGCAGTCGGGCACGTTGGAGGCCACCGCCAGACCCACGCAGCCGCTGCCAGCGCACAGATCCAGCACCCGTGCCCCCTCCCCTGCCGCCCGGGCCAGCAGAATAGCCCGCTCAGCCAGCAGTTCAGTATCCATGCGGGGGATGAGTACATCCCGGTTGACGGTGAGAGACAGGCCGTAAAATTCCCACTCTCCAATGATGTAGGCCACCGGTTCTCCGGACAGCCGCCGCTCCACCAGCTCCTTCAGCTTCTCCTCCACCGCGTCAGAAGCATAAAGGGCCATATCCCGGTAATACTGCTCCCGGTTCTTTCCGGCGGCAGCGCACACCAACTCCCGGGCCTCCAGCTGGGCACCCTCCACCCCTGCTTCCCGCAGGCGGCGGCGTACGTCCAGATAGAGGTTGTTGTAGGTGGTTGCCATGCTGTAACCACTCCTCGTTTCTCTTGTTCTCTCTCAAAACACCTTTATTGGGTGTTACCACCGATCTTTGCCCTGCTCCTGAGGCAGCACCAGGGTAAAGGCCCGGATACCCACCTCAATCATGGAATCGTCCGGCTCAAAGGTGGTCCAGTTCTGGAGCCACATACCGGGGGCGGACATCATCCGGGTAAACCAGTTGTCATGCCGGCCTACCAGGCGGTTGAATTCGTAGGTCAGGCTGACGATCACCGGCAGCATCAGCAGATGCAGGCCCATCCGCAGGAAGGTATTGGTCACCTCCACAAAGGAAAACACCACGCTGGACAGCAGAATGCTTACCACGATGACCACAAAGAGGAAACTGGTACCGCAGCGGGGATGGTGCCGGGGCTGCTTGCGGACGTTCTCCACCGTCAGGGGCAGACCGTGTTCATAGCAGAAGATGGTCTTATGCTCCGCCCCGTGATATTGGAATACCCGATGGATATCCTTCATGTGGGAGCACAGGATCAGATAGCCCACAAAGATCACAATACGAACCACGCCCTCCAGCACGTTGCGCAGCCACATGGCCAGAGGGGTAAAGTGGCCCAACAGGCCCACCAGGGCGGTAGGCAGCAGAATAAAGAGTCCCACCGAGAAGCAGATACCCAGCACCACTGCCAGGGTCACCAGGGCGGAGGCTGCCTTTTCGCTGCCCAGGTGCTTGTCCAGCCACTGCTCAAATTTAGAGGGTTCCTCCGGCTCCTCCTCGTCCTCAGGCACGAAGGATGCGGAGTACATCAGCGCCTTGACGCCGTTGGCCATGGAGGAACAGAAATTAAAGACGCCCCGGATGAAGGGCACACCCAGCACCGGATGCTTGTCCTTGATGAGCACCCGCTCCTCTACCTGCTCGGCCAGTTCCCCGTCCGGCTTGCGGACCACCACGGCCTTTTTCTCCGGCCCCAGCATCATGATGCCTTCGATCAGGGCCTGACCGCCGATCATGGTCTTATACGGCGTGTCGCAGGCACGTTTCGTCTGTTTTGACATTCGTTCCATGTTCTCCTTGCTATTTGGATTCATATCTAACATATTGTATCAGACCCGCACCCCGATTGCAAGGGGTGCGGGTCTCTTTTTTAAAACAGATGTTCGATTTGCCTGACATTTCCTCACTGGGGTTGGATGGGCAGACGGACGGTAACGATACAGCCGCCCCCCTCGGCGTTGCCGATCTCCAGTACACCCTCATGGCGGCTGACAATCTCATCGCACACCGCCAGGCCGATGCCGGAACCTCTGGCTTTGGAGGAACCCTTGTAGAACTTGTACTTGACGTGGGGCAGCTCCTCCTCGGGGATACCAGGACCGTAATCCCGGATGGTGATAACCACCATATCCTCCTCCCTGCGGATGGCGGTATCAATGCGTTTACCCGAGCCGCCGTGCTTGGCGGCGTTGTCCAGTAGGTTGCAGAATACCTGCCGCAGCCGCTCCGGATCGCCTTCAATGGGCGGAAACTCCTCGTCGCAGTCGAAATGGTTGAGCTCGATGCCCTCCCGGCGGAAGAACTCCCGGTAGGTGTATACCGCGTCCTCCAGCTCCGCCTTGATGTCCATGGGCTCCACCGACAGGGTGAAACGACCGTCCTGGATGCGGGAGAACTCCAGCAGCTCCTCCACCATGTTGGTCAGCCGCCGGGCCTCAGAGACGATGATGCCCATGCCCTTCTTCACATCGGCACCGTCCCGCACCTCGCCGTTCATGATGGTCTCCGCCCAGCCGTTGATGGCCGTCAGAGGGGTACGCAGCTCGTGGGACACCGAGGAGATAAATTCGTTCTTCATCTTCTCGCTCTGGTTGATCTTCAGAGACATATCATTGATAGCGTCGGTCAAATCACCGATCTCGTCGTCAAAGCGCTTTTCGATCTGCACGCCGTAGGACCCGGCGGCGATGCGCTTGGCAGTCTCCGTGATTCCCGCCACCGGCTCCACAATGGAGCGGACAAAGTACAGGTTGGAAAAGTAAACAATAGCCAGGATCACCATACCGATGCCCAGGGAGATGGCTACCACAATAACGATCTGCCAGTCCACGTTCCGCAGAGAGGTAACGTAGCGCATGGCACCCACCACTTCCCCGTCGATAATGAGGGGGCTGGTGGCAGCCATAATATGCTCCCCGGTACTGGGGTCGGAGCCGGTCCACACCTCGGTCTTGCCCTGGCTCAGCGCCTTGGAGATATCAGGGGTACCCGGAGAACGGAAAGCAGTCAGGTCCGAACTGGAGTAGCGGATCTGGCCGCTGGCGTCCAGGAACTCCACCTCCAGCTGGTCGCTGGACTGGTCGCTGCCCACCAGCGTCCGGGCATACTCATAGTAGGAGTCGCCGCTGGCCCGGTAGTAGTTGAAGCTGCGCACCGCGCTTTCCGCCTTTTGGGACAGAGATTCGCTGAGGGTCGAATAGTAGTAGCTGCCCATGGCTGCGGAAAAGGCGGTCACCGCCAGCAGCACGATGAAGAGCACCACGCTGATGGAGTTGACCATCCACCGCTTCCGAATGCCGCGGATGCCTTTGATTTTCTTCATAGGTCGATGTTTCACCACCTGGGTTTGATAAAAAATAGCGCGTCACAGGGTTGGGCGGCCGCCGTCAGAAGCCCCACTTGTAGCCGTAGCCCCATACCGTTGTTATAAAGGTAGGATTCGTCGGGTCGTCTTCGATTTTGATGCGCAGGCGGCGGATATTCACGTCCACGATTTTCAGCTCGCCGAAATAGTCCCGGCCCCACACGGAGTCCAGAATCTCCTCCCGGGACAGAGCCTTCCCCGGATTATCCATAAACAGCTTCATAATGGAATACTCCACCTGGGTCAACTTGACCCGCTGTCCGTTCTTCTCCAGAGTTCGGTTGCGGGTATTCAGCAGGAAGGGCGGCTGACTGATCTCGCCAGTATCCACCGCCTCCGCCCCGCCGGTACGGCGGTACAGGGCATCAATGCGGGCGGTGAGCTCCGCCGGGGAAAAGGGCTTGGTCACATAGTCGTCGGCGCCGGTCATCAGCCCGGTGACCTTATCCATCTCCTGAGTGCGGGCGGTGAGCATAATGATGCCGATGTTATTGTCCCCCGCCCGGATACGGCGGCATACCTCAAAGCCATCCATATCAGGCAGCATAATGTCCAGCAACGCCACCTTGATATCCGGATTGCGCTTGAGCTGGGCCAGGGCCTCCTCGCCGGTCTCGGCCTCGATGGCCTCATAACCGGCCCGCTTCAGGTTGATGACCACAAAGCTGCGGATGTTGGCCTCGTCTTCCAGTACGAGTACCTTTTTCATCCCATTCCCTCCTTATATTCCTGTCCGTGTCAGGACCAGTCGTTGGTAATCAGTGCAAAATGTGCCTTCACACCGCTCTCGTCCAGTCCGCAATCCCAGCTGTTCTGGATGAAGCGGGCGGCATAGATGGTGTCGCTGTCGTCATCCCCCTCCAGCAGCCGGAAGCGGCCCGACATATTGGCCCGCATATAGCGGTTGTCACCCCGCAGGGTGTAGATCACCAGGAAGGGGGCCGGGTCCACACTGGCGTCTCCCTCCCAGTAGGAGAAGATGACCGCCCGCTCTCCCCCGCCGGCCACGTCGCTGCGGGACAATGTGATCTTGCCGTCCCAGCTATCCGGCAGGATAAAATACCAGCCGTCCTGATCGTTGTAGTAGGTGGAGAAGACCGGATGGGAGTTGCCGTTGATATCGTACTGCCGCCAGCGGATGGCCCAGAAGTTCACCGCAATGCTGGTGCTGCTGGGATCAGGCAGCGCATAGGGGTCAGGCAGCTCCATAATGCCGTCA
The DNA here is from genome assembly GCF_002159225.1 of Flavonifractor sp. An91. NCBI lineage: Bacteria > Bacillati > Bacillota > Clostridia > Eubacteriales > Oscillospiraceae > Flavonifractor > Flavonifractor sp. An91. The sequence goes on from NZ_NFHA01000002.1 coordinate 118,668, forward strand.
TTATTGATGTCTTTTGCTGTCACCGCTGTATACCAACGGATGGTATTGTCACTCTCCCCTGTCTCAGGATCCAGGGTGATGTTCTGGATCCGTCCGTTTTTCCAGGCGAAAATATCGGTGATCTGCCCGGTCTGGCTGTAGGCGGTGCTGGAATCGTAATCGGTCTCGCTGCCGCTGCGGCCATAGGCAGAGCTGACAAAAACCGCCGGGATGTTATCCTGCAAATATCCAGTCCTAACTCCGCCCTCCGGCAGGCTGGTAACATTGTGGGACAGAGGTGCCGAGGAGTCCAATCCCAGGATACCGTTCTTGTAGTTGTACAGCTCCACCCGGTTGCTCTCCTCAGTGGCGCCGGTCTGGATCACCACGACCTCGTCCTGGCCATCCTGGTCCATATCGCAGATCTGGAAATTGGTATAATTGGTACGCATCAGCTCCAGTACCTGGCCGTTATGAATGGAATAGGCAGCCAGGGAGTGGTTCTGATCGCTCATCATCTGCCAGCTGACGATGATCTCCTTGCTGGGACTGTCGTCCAAATTCTCATAGGAGACATAGTTGATGGCCGAACCCTCGCCTTCAATAATGGCCGCCACCTCATAGTCGTCTCCGGTCTGACGATAAATGTAGATCTTCAGGGGGCGCTCCGACGAACTGACCCGGAAAAAAGCGATGGCCTCCTGCACACCGTCGCCATCCAGATCCTGAAGCTGTACCTTCTGGGTCAGTTCTCCGGTGAGGGGGGCGGCGTACTCGCCGCCGGCGTTAAGGACTTCGTTGATCTTATTATCCAGCTTCAGATAGTCGTCCGGCGCTCTGGGCGGGGCGTAAAGGTCGTCCACCGACTGGGAAAAGCAGCCTGTCAGCAGCATTAACAGCCCTGCCGCCAAAATCAGTCTGAGTTTTTTCATGGATTTTCTGCCCTCCGTGGGAATTTTCGATAGTGTTATCATAACACATCTTCCGGTGAAATGGTATGGCGTTTTCTGAATTTATTCCGATTACAGGGCTTGCCATCTGTCCGCAATTCGTGTATAATACCATCCAGACCGCATATAGGACGCCGGTGTGATGGAATGGTAGACGTGACGGATTCAAAATCCGTTGGTGGCAACACCGTGTGGGTTCGAGTCCCACCACCGGCACCATAATGAATGAGCCCCGCTTTTCGAACTGTTTTATTGAAAAGCGGGGCTCATCGTATGTGGAAAGCCTTGTAGTAAGGGACTTTCCACTTTTTGTAGCCCCTGATTTGTTTTTCAAAATTCTTCAAATGCAAAAACAATATTTTTATGTTGGGCAGAGATTTAGACGATACTTTCCGAAAAGCAACAAGCATTACAGTTTACTTGTTTCTTGTAATTTGTATAAACTTATATTACAATAAAAAATAATCTTAAGTGAGCGCCACACGAAAGTCAATCAAAATGTTGCAACACTATAGTGCAAAGAAAGGCATATTATGGAATTTAAACTAAACGAATACCACCATAATATCTCTGATAAAGATTTATTAAATGATGTTGCTCGTGTAGCAAAGGCCTTAAACAAGGCGAATTTAACTAAAGTGGAATATACACAAAACGGTCAATATGGCGTAGAAACAATTTGTAGACGTTTTGGCAGTTGGCTCAAAGTTCTCAAATTATGTAAACTGGAATCAAATCAGTTCCAATTGGCTGCCGCAAGTAGTTCTCATTTGTATACTTCGATTTCAAATTTGTTTTTATTAGATGATATTATTCGTGTTTCAAAGATTTTGGGCAAAGAGTCTTTTAGCAGCAGGGAGTATAATGACCTTGCAAAATATAGTAGTTCAACTGTTTTTAAACGCTTTAAATCATGGAACGATGCATTAGATAAAGCGGGACTTCAACCTTATAAGCAAATTTCGGAAAAACGCATTGAAACTGTTTCCCTTCTTGAAGAAATAGAACGCATGTGGATTACTTTAGGACGGCAGCCAACAGTAAGTGATATAAAAAACGGATACTCAAAATATGCACTTAATACTTTTAGTCGCCGGTTCGGCGGTTGGCGAAATGCACTTGAAGCCTTTGTCGTATGGATTAATGATGAACAAAATGATATTCAGGCAATGGAGAGTAAAACAGACCAGAGTGTAGAGGACGATCCGCTTATCCCCAAAAAAGATTTAGTCCCTCAGGACACTCCTCTGTCTATTATAAAGCACAAAACTAAACGAGACATTAACCTTCGACTTCGGTTCCTGGTGATGAAACGTGATAATTTTAAATGCTGTGTCTGTGGAGCATCTCCAGCAAAAGATTCAGAAGTCGAACTTCACGTTGACCACATTATTCCCTGGTCTAAAGGTGGAGAAACGGTCATAGGAAATTTGCAAACACTTTGTAGTAAATGCAATTTGGGAAAAAGTGACTTGATCGAATAAATATATGACCATACATTATTACATTATTTTTAGCAGGCATCTATAGTGTTGCGATGTTCCACGCCGGAGCAGGCTTTGTATCGCTTGCTCCGACGTCTTTTTATGCCGATAACAAACGGAAGGCACACCCAACGGTGTGCCTTCCGTTTTCTGCTTCATCGGGACAAAATACCTACCAACTGCTGTTCCAGTTCCTCTGCCCGGACACAGATCTGGTTGATGCTCTCCAGCATCTCATCCAGCTGTTCCTTCTCCTTGGAGCCGGATACCTGCTGCTGGGCCAGCTCCACCTTGATCTGGGTCAGCTGGTTCTGGGTATCCTCCAGAATATTTTCAGTCTCCTTGCGGATCTTCTCCTTCAGAGCACCAAACGCCTCGTCCACCTGCCGGCGCACCGTCTCGGCGAAGTTGTTCTCACCCTTCATCCGCTGGATTTCTTCCAGCACCTGCGCCTTGAAGGATGCCTTGTAGGTCTCGATCTTCTCTCGGGAGAAGGTCTTGTCCACCACCCACTTACTGCTGAAAAGGCTGAGGGTTCCTACCACCAGGGAGCCAACAATCACTACCGGCCAGGTGATCGGAATGGCCAGCGCAGGCATCAGCAGGCCGAACACACCGATGTTGCCCAGGGCCATGCCGCCCACACCAGTGGCGCCGCCCAGCAGCGCCCCCTTCCAACCGGCCTCCTTGAAGCCTACATACACACCGCCGATGCCGAAACCCACCAGCGAGTTGGCCACCACACCGATCACCGAGTCGCCTCCCGACGCGCTGGTACGTTGGGGCATAAACATTCCATGGATGCGCTCGGTAGCCTGGAAGAAGTAATTCTCAAAGCCAGCCAGGCGCTGGGCCTCCCCCTCCAGTGCCACATTGATGGCGTTCTGGATGCGCTCGCTTACCGTCTGGCTTACCTTGGCCACCGCGTTTTTCACCTGGTTGGTCAGCGCCTGGGCCGTGGCAGCGGCATTTTCCTTCTTCAGGTCGGAGTTGCTGATGGGATAGGCGTCAATGGCATCGGATACCGCCTGCTCCACTGTATCCCAGTAACTGTCGATCATGGGCAGCAGGCCCGCAAAGGCCTTGTCGGCATTCTCATTGACGGTATCAAATTCCCGGCTGCGCTCCTTTCGGACCGACTCAATCTCCCCCAGCGCAGCTGTATATTTCTTTTCAAACTCGCTGGCCATCATGTCCATGCTGCTCATCCGCAGCTGTATGGCCTTCACCAGCTCCATGGAGGCGGTTTTGATCCGGCTCACCGGCACGCTGAGGGTAATCGCTCCCCGCTCCTCCGACAAGAACTTCTCCAGTGCCGCTTCAAACGTGGGGAAGCAGCTGTCCTCCAGCATCTGCACATCGCCCTTGACCTTGGCCTTCAGCGCCTTTTTGGCGGACAGGCCATACAGATTGATGTTGCCCAGCTTACGCTGATAGGTCTGATACTCCCGGGAATCCACGCCATAGACGCTTTCCGCCTTTTTCAGCACGTGCTCCTGGATGCGGCGCTTGATGTTCTCCAGGACCCGGTCCACATCTTCCTCGTCCAGCAGATCGATGCCGGTGACCACAAACAGCACCCGTCCCAGATCACTGGTGATGATCTTGCTCTCCAGGAAGTCCCGCTCCGACTCGGAGAAGGGTGCCTGAGCCATGATAACCATCAGGGCGGCATCAATGGTTGGCAGTACCGACATGGTCACCTCGGTCATAGCCGCGTCGTCGTTGAGGCCGGGGGTATCGATGATGGTAACGCCATTTTTGCAGTAGTTGATAGGATAATAAACCACTGCCTCCTTGATGGTCTTAGCCCGCTCCTCACTCTCCCGGGTCAGCTTGGTGACGTAGTTGTCCAGCTCCTCAATGCCGATCTGCTCCTTGCGTCCGTCCTTATATTCCACGGTGACGAAGGGCGTCACATTGTAGGTGATCTTATTGAGGGTGGCGGTAGTAGGCAGCACGTCCACCGGCAGGATGTTTTTGCCCAGCAGGGCATTGATGACGGTGCTCTTGCCCCGCTTGAACTCACCCACAATGGCCACGTTGAAGTTGTCATTGGCCATCCGCTTGAGGATCTCGTCAATGCCATTGATGTTGCCGTTCAGATCCAGCTTCTCACTGTACTCCCGCAGTTTCTTCAGATCGGTAGTAATGCTGGTCATGGTCTGCTTATAGTTGATAAATCCGCTGAATGAAGTCTCCTGGCTGTTCTTCTCCTCTGCCATAGGTGTTCCCGCCTTTCTCTCTGTCAATGGCGCCGGAAAAGAGGGTCTCCTTTTCCGGTCGTTCTCTGTATCTTATCCAACTCTGGGACCGTCTTCCCACTCCCGCAGCAAAGCCTGGGTATTACTCCAGGCCTGATTGACCGTCTGGCGCAGATTGTCCAGATTCTGCTCGTAGGCCCTGCGCTGACCGTCCAGCTGGCGATACTGCTCCTGCTGCCTCTGGGCCAGGCGTTCCCGCAGTGGTTCATTGCGCTCCGGCAGCTGAGCGCAACAGCTGCCCTTCACCGCCTCGGCGGTGTCTACAATTCGCTGAGCCATGGCTTGCACCGAGCGCTGCAAATAGGGGCGGAAATAGCGGATGAAGTTGCAGTGAGCCAGATCCGGCACGTTGGGATAAGGGCCGTCCACCCAAACAAAGCTCTGGGCAGTCCATGTATCCTCTGCTTCCTGCAACAGATAGCCGTACTCCTTCATCAGCGGCTCATCCACACCGGCCTGGTTGCCCACCACGCTGATCTGCTCCAGCACCTGGGCAAGCCGGCTGAGCAGCATGGGTTTTAATTGTTGCTGCCAGCAGCCATCCATCTGTTCCGGGATCTGCAAGATCACCGGATTGATCGCCTGGAATACCACCATATGTTCCGCAACCCTGACCCCGCTCAGCGCCCGGATCACAGCGGCTGTCGCCTTCTCTTCCTCCTGACGCAGGGGCTCCAGCACCAGCTCCATGACGTCCGGCTGCTGCCGGAAAAGTTCCTCCAGCTGTTGGGAAAAATCCCCAAAAAAGCGTTGGGTACGCCGCTGCATCTCCCGAAGTCTATCCTCTTCCCGCCGGAAAAAGCCCTCCCGCTCCCGCTGGGCCTCCTCCAGATGGGTCACTACCCACTCCATACCGGCAGCCGCCTTCCAGACGGCACACTCCATCTGGCGGCCTGCCAGGGTCTTTTTCAGGTCGTTGAGAAAGCCCTCAAAATGACTCTGAGCCAGCAGCTTTTTCTGATTGCTTACAAAGGACTTCAGGGCCAGGGAGGCCGAGACACCGCTGAGCCGAACCTGGTCCAGAACCCGGTGAGCCTTCCGCAGCACCTCTTCTGAGGCCCGGCGTTCCTCCAGCGCCCCAAAAACCTCCTGCCGGATGCGGCGGCTCACCGCCTCCACGTAGTCCTCGTACACATAGTCGTCCTCGTCCAGCTGGTCCAGAAAGGTCATGACGAAGATAATGTCATCGATGTTTTTGCTCTCCAGCATCTGACACACAAAGTCCCGCTCGGTGCTGCTGAAGGGTACCCGGGCGTGGATGGGCATAATGACCGCATCCACCTGGGGCAGGGTCTCCAGGGTAATGCGGGTCATTTCCCGCTCGTCGTTCAGGCCCGGAGTGTCAATGATCTCAATATGGTTCTGACAGATAACGCTGGGATAGTACAGCACCGTCTCCTGCACAGTCTCGGAGACTGCCCGGCCCTCTTCCGTCAGCTTGGTCACATAGTCCGCCAGCCGGTCCACCGGGATCTCCTGCTCCCGACCGTCCCGGAAGCGCACCACAGCCCGCTCCTCCACTCCGTAGGTAATACGGTTTACGGTGGCAGTAGTGGGGGTAGCGTCCGCCGGCAGCACCGGCAGGCCCAACATGGCGTTGATGAGGGTACTCTTTCCCCGCTTGAACTCACCCATCACCGCCACGCGGTAGCGCTTGGTGCGGATCAGCTCTTTGCACTCCTCCAACCGCTCCGTCAGGGCCGGGTCCAGCTCCATGACCTCCAGCATCTTCTGCAGCTGGACCAAATCCTCATATAATTGAAACTCAACCGCCTTGACAGAGTGCTCCATCGTCCGTACCTCCACCTTGATGTCTGGTCAGCCGTGCGATGAGGTTCTCTGTCTCCAGCAGCAGCTTGTCCAGGCTGCCGCCCCGCTCGTCCGCCATGGATTCCGCCGGTTTTCTGGTCTGTGTATCCAACCAGAGTTCCTTCCGCTGCATGATCTCGCCGCACATCCGGCGGTAGGCCTGATTGATGTTTTGCTCAGCGGCGGAAATTGCCCGTTTGGTAAACTGCTCCACCTGTCCCTTGACCGCTTCCAGCACCTTGCCCCTCTGCACGTCCACACTGGAGCGGAATACCTTCTCACCCAGCACCGTGCTGCCCGCACCCAGGCACAGATTGGTAACAATGGCAGCGGGACCGCCTGTACCGGCCAGCAGTACATACCCGGCGGCGGTAGCCAGGGTTCGTCCTACCTGAAAGTTGACCTTTTTCTTCTGGATGTCCTCCAGTCCGGCGATCTGTTCGCCGCTGCTGATATCGATCAGATCCTTGTCCATGATGCCGATGCGGCCCACCGACAGGGTCTGCCGGTAGTTGCGGGCCATAGTCTCGTTGATTCCCCGAAGATCATCGCTGAAGGTCCTGGCAAACTCCTGCTCCATGGCGGTGGAAAACCCGGTCATCTCCATTTTCATCCGGTAGGGGTAGTCCTCCTCCCACCACCGTTTGGGTTCGCTGACATGAGAGAGCTCATACTGGAATTTCTCCAGCAGCAGCTGCTCCTTCTCAGCGGCAAAGCCGCGGATGCTGCTGATACACGCCGGGGCCCGGTCCTTCAGTTCGGAAATCATCATATCCCACAGCTGTCCCGCCTGCTCTGCGGCTTGTCTGGCTGCCTGCTGCTGGTCCTGAGCCTTTTGGGTTCGTTGATTCCTGGCCTGCTCCGCCCGGCAGCGCAGATCGTCGGCCGCTATGGTCAACAGCCCGGCAAGCCGGTCCCGGGCCGCCTGCTCCCGCAGCTGGCTGTGCTCCGGGGCATCTGCCCAGTCCATCAGCCGTCTGATGATCTGCTCTCGGCCGCCGGGGACTCCCTCTTCCCCGCTCCAGCCATGGGCCACGTACACCTCCACCACCGGACTGATCTCCCGGACCTTGTCCCGGATATGGGCCACTACCCTGGCCCGGGACTCCTCCTCGATCTGGTCCAGCTTGGTGATGACCACCATGATGCGGGGCACTTCCCGGGCCAGCAGCCGGCTCTGGATCCATTTGCGCTCCGTGCCGCTGACCGGCGTACGGGCCGAAACGGCAATGATCACGCCGTCCGCGCCGGTGAGGGCCTCCTCCGCCAGGATGGTCCGCCGCTCCACAAGATCCCCGGTGCCCGGAGTGTCCACCAGCTCCAGCCGGTGCTGACCCAGCCAGGGAATGTCCACGCCCACATAGAGGGTGCCCTGCGGGTCCGCTCTGCCCTCTCCGGCCAGAAACTGCTGCCATGCCTGCTCCTTTAGGGGGTAGCCCGTCTTTTTTCCGTCAGGGCCTACATGGACCAGCATCTCTTTGTTATGGTAGGTCACTGTGGTACGCAGGGCAGTCGTGGGCAGGGTCCTGACCGGCAAAATCGGCCGGTCCAGCAACTCGTTGATGAGACGGCTTTTGCCCCGGGAGAACTCCCCCACCACCACTACGCTGAATTTACGGGCATTCACCCAGCGATGGAGCCCCTCCGCCTGCTTGGCCAGCTTAGCATAGCGCCCTGCCGCCAAAATACTGCAGGCCTGGGTATATTCCTCTTTCCACACGTCCGCCCACCCTCTTCTCCATGATAATCTCTTCCGTGCCTTCAGATGGGACAGAAGAAGCGATAAAATCTCTGATCGATCCGCAGATACTGGGGATACTGGTCCGGCTCCATCAGCCGGCAGAACAGTTCCCCCATCTCCTCCCGGGCAGCAAAGGGCTTACCCTGAAGAATAGCCCGTACCATCTCATCGTAATAGTCATACAAGCGGGCACACAAAGCCTGGTATTCCTTTCGCCCTATCCCCGCAAGGGCCTCATGGGGAAAAGATCCCACAGGCTTTGACCAGTCCAGGTCCTGCCAGCCCTGCTGATGGGGATAAACGGTATAATCCAACAGCATATCCGGGTTGCCCAGGGGCACTGTGGCCGAACAGTACAGGGGATAAAGGATGGTCTTATCCCCCGCCCGTCCCCGGGCATAATAGGGGATGGTCACACACAGGGTCTTGCCCAGCCGCCGGATGGCAGGCCAGCCGGACACCAGTTCCTGGGGAATGCTTTTTCGCCGGAATTCGCCCCGGTTAAAGCTGCGGATCAGCTGATAAACGGATGGTATCTGCATCTCTTGCATCGCACTTTGCTCCTTTCACCAATGACACGTCTGTTCCCTCAGGCGTAAGCCTCCACCATATAGCAGCCGCTGTCCTCCCAGGCGTCCATAAACTCGTCCAGAGGGACCTGAGCGCCGCCGCCGTTGGAGGCGCCGGGGTCATTGAGGATCACCATAGGCTCATCCGGGTCGGTATAGTCGATGCCAATGACCTGTACCGCGTGATCGGCCTGCATACCGGGGCCGAAGTTGTCGTCATTGACCCCTTCCCACAGCTCGCTGCTGTCCACCGCTACGATGACCTGACCGCCGTCCTGGAGACATTGAGCGATATCATCGATGGAATTGCCCTGGCTGCGCTCCACGTCCAGTCCCATATGTTCCAGAATGTTGCCCACGTCGTCCATGGGGGTACCCGCCTGGGGCATATACCAGCCGTTGGCCTCGGCCAGATCCCGCAGGTCCGACTCCTCAAATTCCTGCCCGGTAAGCTCCTCCAGCACAAACTCCTGGGAGGCCACCGCACAGCTGCTTCCAGTCTCCTGCCAGTGCCAGTTCTCCATGGCACTTTCCGGATCACCGATTACCTTGTCAGGGTCGGCCTCATCGGGGTCAAAGGGTTCAAAGTTGGGGACTGCGCCATAGCCGGGGTCTGGCTGAGGCTCCACTTCCGCCTGAGGTTCCGGTTCGTAGAATGGTTCCGCCTCGTCGTCAAAGATCTGACCGTCCTGATCATCGGGACGATTTTGGTCGTCCGCCTGAGGTTCACGGTCGTCGGGCGCAAGCTCCACGCCGTGGAACACACCGTCGCCATCCAGGTCCTCTGTCATCTGGAATGCATCGAAGCGGCCGTCTCCATCTGTGTCCATGGCCGTATGGGCCATATCAAAGACACCGTCTCCGTCCAGATCCACAAACTGGTCCAGGCGTTCAAACACACCGTCCCCATCCAGATCCATACCCATCTGCTGATAATCAGCCAGACCGTCTCCATCCAGGTCCACAGCAACGGTATCCACATTCAGATCGGCAACTCCGTCCAGATCACCGTCCACACCCACACTTACCCGCTGGGCATCGATGATGCCGTCTCCATCCAGATCAAAAGCCTGGTTGACCAGCTGGGTCTCCAGAATGCCATCCCCGTCCAAATCTAACCCCTGCTGCTGGACCACCATATCGGGGATACCGTCCCCGTCCAGGTCCACCAGTACCGGGTCACTGTTTTGCTCCTGCCCTCCTGCCTGGGACATTAGCCCATCGTCCGGCTCCTTCGGCAGGTCATCCAGGTCAAACAGGTCCATGAAGTTGTCCAACATATCCGCAAACATGATCATGCTCCTCTCTGCACTCATCTCTGGATTTATACCGCTGATTGCGTCTTGGGAAAGGGCTGTTTCGGCCTGGGCAGGCCGGTCCGCCCACCATTTCTTTCCTCGTTTCACTGTCTTCCCTCCGTGTGCCGCCACCGGCCCACAGTTCCGACCAGTTCCGACTGGATTCTGCAATTTTATCTCTTCCAGTATACCCAATTTATTCCTCTCTGACAATAGAAAGATGGACGCACCTTACAGAATATCCAAATTTCACAGAGCCGCATATGCAAAATCCCCCGGCGCTAATCGCGCCGGGGGATTTCAGCCGTATGAAGTTGAACTGTCTTACACCTGGCTCAGGAAACGGAGGAAGGCCTCCTTGCCCTCCGGAGTACGGGCGTAGACACCGGCGTGTTCCAGCACTTTGGCAAACACCAGGCCGGTCTCATGGTAGACCACATCCAGGGCATTGTCAGGAGTAACCTGGGAGGCAAAGCCCTCTGCCCAGTCAGCATGGGCTGCAGTCAGCGGATCGGAGCGCAGGTCGCCGCCCTGTGCCAGCTTGTCCGCCACCGCCGCCAGTTCGGTCTTGAGCCGAGCGGGCAGTACCGCCAGGCCCATGACCTCGATGAGGCCGATGTTCTCCTTCTTGATGTGGTGGAGCTCGGCATGGGGGTGATAGACGCCCAGGGGATGCTCCTCGGTGGTGATGTTGTTGCGCAGCACCAGGTCCAGCTCGTAGTCGCTCCCCCGCCGCCGGGCGATGGGGGTAATGGTGTTGTGAGGCTCACCGTCGGTCTCGGCGTAGATGAAAGCGCTCTCATCGGTATAGCCCCGCCAGCTGGTCAGGATGCGGTCGGCCAGGTCGATGAGCCGCTGGGGATCGGCACAGGTAAGGCGCACCACCGACATGGGCCACTTGACAATGCCGGCCTGCACATCCTCATAGCCCGGGAAGGTGAAGGGGGTCTCCACCGGTGCTTTCTCCATGGCGAAGGTATAGCGGCCGCCCTGGAAATGGTCGTGGGCCAGGATGGAGCCGCCTACAATGGGCAGGTCGGCGTTGGACCCCACGAAGTAGTGGGGGAACTGACCCACGAAGTCCAGTAGCTTGCCGAAGCAGGCCTTGTCGATCTTCATGGGGGTATGGACACTGTTCAGGCAGATACAGTGCTCATTGTAATACACATAGGGAGAATACTGCAAAAACCAGGGAGAACCGTTAATGGTAATGGGCACAATGCGGTGGTTCTGGCGGGCGGGATGGTTTACCCGTCCGGCATAGCCCTCATTCTCGGCACACAGCTGGCACCGGGGATAGGCGGAAGCAGGCAGGTTGCGGGCCGCCGCAATGGCCTTGGGGTCCTTCTCCGGCTTGGACAGATTGATGGTGATGTCCAGCTCGCCATACTCGGTCTGGGCCTTCCACTGCACGTCCTTGGCAATGCGGTCCCGGCGGATATAGTTGGTGTCCTGGCTGAATTTATAGTACCAATCGGTAGCCGCCTTGGGGTCCTGACGGAACAGGTCGTTGAAGGTGTCAATGACCTGGGCGGGACGAGGCGTAAGGGCACCCATAAGCCGGGTGTCAAACAGGTCCCGGTAAGTTACGGTGTCCTCGGGCAGCATTCCCCGGGCACAGGCGTCGTCGGTGAGGGCGCCCAGAATGACGGGCAACTCCTCCTCCCCTACCTGTCCCACTTCCGGCAGGGCGCAGCTGTCCACCCGCAGGATGTCCAGCAGGGTGTTTACTGCCCAGATCCGCTCCTCAGGCCGGACAAGACCCTTCTCCACGGCGTAAGACACCAGCTTGGCAATAGCCTGGTCACGCTCCATGCTCAGCCCTCCTCAAAGCCGTTGGGATGGCTCTTATGCCAGGCCCAGGCAGAGGCCACGATGGTGTTCAGGTCGTTGTACTGAGGCTTCCAGCCCAGCACCTTGATGGCCTTCTCCGAAGAGGCGATGAGCTGAGCGGGATCGCCCGCCCGGCGGGGAGCCATCTTGGCGGGGATGGGGTGTCCGGTAACTGCCCGGGCCACGTCCACTACTTCCTTTACGGTAAAGCCCACGCCGTTGCCCAGGTTGAACACGTTGTTCTCCCCGCCCTTGAGCAGGTAATCCAGAGCCAGAATATGGGCCTGAGCCAGGTCGGTGACATGGATATAATCCCGGATGCAGGTGCCGTCCTTGGTGGGATAGTCGTCGCCAAAGACGCTGACCGCCTCTCGCTGTCCCAGGGGCACCTGGAGAATGATGGGGATCAGATGGGTCTCAGGATTATGGGCCTCGCCGATCTGGCCGGAGATATGGGCACCGCAGGCGTTGAAGTAGCGCAGAGCCACATACCTCAGGCCATGGGCCTTGGACACCCAGCTCATCATGTGCTCCATGGACAGCTTGGTCTCGCCGTAGCAGTTGGTGGGCACAGTACGGTCGTCCTCCAGGATGGGCACCCGCTCCGGCTCACCGTAGGTGGCGGCGGTGGAAGAGAATACGATCTTGTCCACGCCGTGGGCCACCATGGACTGGAGGAGCACCATGGTGCCGTGGAGGTTGTTGTCATAGTACTTCAGAGGATCGGACATGGACTCTCCCACCTGGGAGGAGGCGGCAAAGTGGATGACGCCCTCGATGTCCTCAGCCTGGAACAGGGTATCCAGAGCCCCCCGATCCCGGATGTCCAGCTGATAGAATTTTGCCTTGGGATGGACTGCGGCTTTGAAGCCAGTCTGCAGGTTGTCGGCCACCACCACGTCCCGGCCGGCGTCAATCAGTTCATATACCGTATGGGAGCCGATGTATCCGGCTCCGCCCAATACCAAAATCGCCATTGTTCAGACGCGCTCCTTTCACTTCACTGTATGCACTTGTTCAGGGCCAGAGAACGGTGCCGCCCACAGGGCGGATGGACAGCACATGACAGCTGCCCTCCCCCAGGCAGGCCTCCACCTGCTTGCGGAAACTCTCCAGCAGATCCGGCGGCACAAAGGCCTGGATGGTACCGGCAAAGCCTCCGCCGTGAACCCGGCAAGCGCCCCGGCCGGACAGAGCCCGCTCCGCCACGGTGAGCGCCACCGCCATGGCCTGCTCCTTCACCGCGCCGATGGGAGTAATATTCTGGAGCAGATCCCAGGAGGAACGGCCCGACTGTTTCACCACTTCCAGGAAGGTATCCATATCTCCCTGCTCCAGGGCGTCGGCCTCCAGCTTCACCCGCTTGTCGTCGGCAAAGAAGTGGAGGGCACGGAGCACCGCCCGGTCCCCTACCGCCTTCCGCAGCTGGGGCAGGGCCTGGATCACCTGATCCTCCTCCACTTCCCGCAGCACCTGCTTACCGAAGTAGGCCGCCACAGCCCCCATCTCCTGAGGCACCGCAGCGTACTCAGCCGTCAGGTCGGCGTGGCTGGCCCCCGAGTCAATGATACACAGGGCATAGCCCAGGCCGGCCAGATCCACCGCCACCGTCCGCACCACAGGGGCGGCAGGGTCGGCAAAATCGATGGCCACCGCGCCGCCCACGGAGGAAGCTGTCTGGTCCATTAGGCCGCTGGGCTTACCGAAGTAAATGTTCTCTGCCTTCTGGCCCATCTGGGCGATGGTCACCGGGTCCAGTTCGTCCCGGCAGAACAGATGATTCTCGATGACACCCAGCAGCACCTCGCAGGCCGCCGAGGAGGACAGGCCGGAGCCGGGCAGCACCTCAGAGGTGGCATATACATCAAAGCCGGATACAGGATAGCCCCGCTGGGCAGCCTGCGCCGCCATACCCCGGACCAGAGAAGCAGTGGACTCTTTCTCCTCCTCCTTGGGCTCCAGGGTGTCCAGGTTCACCTCCACCAGGGGCCAGCCCTCAGACTGGAACCGGATGGTGTTGGTGCCGTTGGGGGCGGCGCAGGCCAAAAAGTCCAGGTCCACCGCGCCGGCCAGCACCCGGCCGTGCTGATGATCGGTATGGTTGCCGCAGATCTCGGTGCGGCCCGGGGCGGAGCACAGGGTCACAGGTGTGTTCTCCCCCGCCCCAAAGGTCTTTTGAAACCCATCCAGCAGATCCGCTACCCGTTTCCTGCCGGCGGTAAGGTCGTGACACAGCAGGCCCTTCAGCGGGCCATCCAGCTCCCCTGCGTTCAGTGCGTTACGCACAGCGCCCAGTTCTTGCATGGTTCTTCTCTCCTTTTGCGTTCCGGACAGAGCGGGCAGGCCCCACTCCTCGGACTGTTTTTTTCATCATAGCACATTCCGCCCTCAAATCCAATCCCTGACAGAGCGGTGTACAAAGAAAAACCGCTGCAAAGCAGAGCGGTCCCCCGCGTCTGCCTTGCAGCGGCTTCGCGCTTTTGCTTGATGGAATTACTTCTTCTGCACGTACTTCAGGCAGTCCAGCATAACAGCCACGAGGATGATGATGCCGGAGAACACAAACTGCAGGTTAGTGTCGATGCCCAGAGTGGTCAGAGAGTAGGTCAGGGCGGTGAAGATGAACACGCCCACCACACAGCCGGAGATCTTACCGATGCCGCCGGTGAAGGAGATGCCGCCCACCACGCAGGCCGCGATGGCGTCCATTTCCCAGCCCTGGCCATAAGCGGCGGAGCCGGAACCGGTCATGCGCAGGCACTCCAGCCAGGAACCGAAGCCGTAGAGCACACCGGCCAGGACGAAGGCGCCCACAGTGACCTTGAACACGGAGATACCGGAAACCGCGGCGGCCTCAGGGTTGCCGCCCACGGCGTACAGGTTCTTACCAAAGGTGGTCTTGTTCCAGATGAACCACACCACGGCTACCGCCGCAACAGCCCACAGGATGATGGTGGGGAAGCTGCCGATCCGGGGGATGATCATCTTGGGAATGCTGGAATCAATGGCGCCGAAAGAAACGCCCTTGGTGGAATAAGTCACCAGGCCGAAGATGACCAGCATATTGGCCATGGTGGAAATGAACGGGTGCATTTTGAATTTTGCGGTAAAGAAACCGGCGATGGTGGTGAAGATGGTGCACAGCACGATGCAGACCACCAGAGCCAGGAACACCCGGACGATCACGGGGATGCCGGAGAAGTCAAAGAGGTAACCGAACACGCCGCCGGTATTGGGGCCGGAGTGCATTACGATGGTGGCTGCCGTCATGCCCATACCAACCATACG
This sequence comes from Flavonifractor sp. An91, assembly GCF_002159225.1. Lineage (NCBI taxonomy): Bacteria > Bacillati > Bacillota > Clostridia > Eubacteriales > Oscillospiraceae > Flavonifractor > Flavonifractor sp. An91. The sequence continues at coordinate 133,883 of NZ_NFHA01000002.1, forward strand.
GCCGATGGACAGGTCGGTACCAGCCAGCAGGATGAGTCCCGCCACGCCCAGAGCCAGGAACATTCTGGGAGAGGCCTGAGACAGAATGTTGAGCACGTTGTTTACCGTCAGCAGCTGGACATTCTTGATGATCGGGGTGGCAATACAAAGGGCAATGAAAATAATGATAATGGCGATGTACAGGCCGTTTCTCAGCAGGAAGTCACGGCGGTTGAAGGTGTACTTGTAGTTCTCCCACTTCTGAGACATGGTCTCACCGAAGGTGAACTTGCTCATCCGCAGCATATCGATCAGGTGGAACTTGTGATCGAAGGCGGCATGGCGGCGGTCCTTGACCTCCTGCAGGTCCTTGGTCCGCTTCATCTTGGCGTCAAACAGGCGGTTCTTGTGGACGTATTTCTCGTCCTTGATCTCGTGGGGATCGCTCAGCTTGGAGAGGGTCGCCTGATGCTCCTTGTTGAGCTGATCCACCGCTGCGGCGTAATTGGTCAGGGCCTGCTGCTTCTCTTCTTTGCAGCTGGCGGTGACCGCCTGATAATAGTCGGTGTCAAAGTGTGCTTTCAGATAGGCCTCGGCATCGCCAATCAGCTTGGAAACCTGCTCCTTGTTCTTGGCCTCCACCTCTTTGGCCTTTGCCAGCTCTGCCTGATACTCCTTCAGCTTGGCAGCCTTCTCCTGGGCCGTATAGATCTTATCCCGCTTCAGGCTGTCAATGCTATTCTGAATGTCGATAACCTTGTCTGTGCCGTCCGCCCGCAGGGCGTCGATCTGTGCCTGGATCTTACCGACATACTCGTCAATAGGCTGACGCAGTTTTTCCTCCTGCTCAGCCGTCAGAATTTTCGAATTATTTGCTACCATAAGCAATTTCTCCCACTATAATGTCGCTCAGATCATCCGCTGTACGGGTGATCTGCGGGGCCTTACCATATCATGGCGTTCAGCCTTTGTTGCAATACACACAAAGCACGTATGCTTTGTCCCCTCCACCATTACAGGTACTTTGCACTCAAGCGCAAAAGCTCCTCCTGATTGGTCTCCTTGGTGTTGACGATACCGGACAGGTGTCCGTTGGACATCACGCCGATCCGGTTGGTGATGCCCAGAATCTCGGGCATTTCGGAAGAGACCACGATGATGGTCTTTCCCTGCTTGGCCATTTGAATGATCAGCTCATAGATCTCATACTTGGCGCCCACGTCGATGCCGCGGGTAGGCTCGTCCATCATAAATACCTGGGGCTCCCGCTCCAGCCACTTGCCGAAGATGACCTTCTGCTGGTTACCGCCGGACAGGCTGGTAATCATGTCGTCCGGTCCCATGCACTTGGTGTGCATGACCTTGATCTCCTTGTTGGTGGCCTTCACCATCTTGGGCGTGGACAGAGCCACACCGGACTTGTACTGCTGCAGGTTGGCAATGGTGGTGTTAAAGGTAACGTCACACTTATGCCTCCCAGCTGATGCGCAGTCTGGTGGACTATCTGAACCTGATCCGCATCACCGCATGGCGCCCCCTGCGCTATCAGGTGAGCAATCAGGAGCATATCGCCATTCTGGACGCCATTCTTCAGCAGCAGCAGGAAACTGCCTGCCAGCTGCTCACCGAGCACATCCAGCTCTCCTATCAGGAGGCCATCAATACCATGATGCACTCCTCCCTCTGACGCAAAAAAGCCGCGCCGGCTTCCCTCGTGGAAGCCGGCGCGGCTTTTTCATTGATAATTGATATATTCATTTACATTTCATCTTCGTCGTCCTCTTCATCGTCCACGTCCGGCTGCTGCTTCTTGATATAGGGCCGGAAAATCCGCTCCAGCAGAAAGGCGTGCAGACAAGTCACGATAGTGGGCAGCAACATAACCAGAATGGGCACATTAGAGCATACGATGAGGGCGACAAAAGCGATCACCGCCATCAGCACGGTGCTGGGCAAGTGTGCGATGGCCAGCTTGCCGCAGGTCACCAACAAGCCGTTGACCTGAAAGGTAAACCGGGAGAGCACCGGAAAGAGGTAGCAGATAAAACCGATGGGCAGTAGCAGAAAGACCCGGTAGGCAAAAAACAGCGTATAGCCCACATCGTCCGTCAGAGCCATCTGATAGAGCACCTCGTGGAGGATGACCAGCACCGCCATCAGCGGGACTACCACCAGGCTGGTCAGTGCACCCACCTTGAAATTTTGCTTGAAGGTACGGAAAAACAGGACCCAGCTGTTACGCTCATCGCCCAGGATACAGCGTACCACCGTGTTGTAGAGCGCGGTGGTGGCTGGCCCCAGCGTCACCAGGGGAATGGAACACACCAGCCAAAACACACTCAAAATCACCAGATCGGCTATCTTTTCCGTCAGGCGGTAGATGCCGTGCTCCGGGTTAAAGATTCCCATGGCAATGCCTCCCTGCAAAAGTCGATACCTGATTCTACTCTATTTTTCAAAGAGATGCAATTCCCAGCTTGTGGTCAGCCGTCGATGTGGATGGGCACCCCGTTGACCTCCACTTCCCCTTCCGCCGGAATGAGGATGTACTTTTTCCCGTTGATGGAGCGAGTCTCCACCAGGGCGCTGTACTCCGGGGACACCTTGATGGTTACGTCGGGCATGGAGACCTGGACCTGCTTGGCATCCACCAGGTTCCGGGGACTGAGCCGGGTCTCCGCGCCAAAGCTGTCGTCGTAGCGGCTGTCAAAGGCGTTTACATGACTCTCGGACACGCCGCAGGACAGCAGCACACACTTCACCGCCCCCTTGGACACCATCAGAGGCTCCTCTTCCTTATTCTCCTTGTGCTCCTCTACCAGCTCCCGCAGCTGGTCATGGACCGCCTGGACCACATCGTAGCTGCACTCCTCCCCCAAAGTCTCCCCCAGAATGGACTGGAAGGTCTCCTTCTGGGCCTGGGCGGGCATGGGGATGGGAGAGGCAAAGACCGCCTGAGCAAAGTCCTGGTGGTTCTCCCCCACGTCCCTGTTATAATACAGCGCGTCGTAGAGATTGGTTGTGCGCTCGTCAAAGGCGGGGAACAGAAAGCCCACCTCCGGCGGGGACACCAGCCAGTCAGCCTGGCGGTTATAGAAGCGGCTCTCCCGGGCCTGGAAACTGAGGGCGGGCTTGGTCTGCTTCACCGGGCAGATGCTGCACAGGATGTAGGAATAGACCTCCTCGGAGGCGTCTTTCTGGGTCTCGCCGTCCTTGGCCCGGTAGGGTACGTCGTACCGGTCATGAGCCAGCAGGATCAGATAGCTGCCTTCCAGATCCAGGCTGTCGATGGCCTTCTGGAAAAAGGCCTGGACAGCCTCCTCGTCCCCCAGGCCGGAATCCCGCAGGACCATGAGCAGCTTGTGCTTCTCCCCCTCCGCCACCTGCTTGGTGGCAAAGCTGATGTCGATCAGATTGCGGTCGATGCCGCCGGAGAGGGTGCGGCGCAGAATGGCCAGCAGCTTTTCACTCTCCTCCTCACTCATCAGCGCCAGGGACTGGTTAAACTGAGAGACGATCTCCTTCTTTTCGTTGACGTAGCAGCCCCGCACATGGGTGATGGCACTCTTGTCCGCCTTGAACCGGCGGCGCAGCTCCCCTACTTCCTTTTCATTCATGGTCCTGGTCCTCCATTTCCGGGATAATGGCGGCCCATCTTGCATCGGGCCGTATCAATGTCTTTCATTTCTTGCAGTATTTAAAACCGGCCCTTTGGGCCGTCGGCGCTTTTGCGCCGTACGAGCGTTTTGGGCTGTCAGCCCAAAAACTCGGCGCAGGGGCAATTCACTTGCCCCGAGCATTTTGATTTCTTGAGGTATCCAAAAAAGAAGGACATCCTTTACGGATGTCCTTCTTTTTTGGTGCGCGAGGCGGGACTTGAACCCGCACGTGCGTAATGCACACTAGAACCTGAATCTAGCGAGTCTGCCAATTCCACCACTCGCGCATATGGTGCGGATGACGGGACTCGAACCCGTACGGCCGTGGGCCACTAGCACCTCAAGCTAGCCAGTCTACCAGTTCCAGCACATCCGCAAAACACAGCCCCGTCAAAAGACTGCTCGGTTATTATAGCGCCCCGACCAGGCTTTGTCAACACTTATTTTTTCTTTCCCGGGAAATTATCGATTTTTCTCCCACTCCAGCAGAGCGGTGATCACATCATTATACACCCGCTCCGGCTCCTCCTTAAAGCCCTTGGCCATCCGCTGGGCCTGCTCCCGGGTACCGCAGAACAGCTCCAGCGTGAACAGATTTCCCTTGTCATCGTCCAACTCCATCTTCACCGTGCTGCCCCCCTCCGGCCGGTCCTCCACATGGGCGCGCACCTGGGCGTTGCGCCGGAGGATGCCGTTGATCCGGGCCAGATTGACACCGCACTTCTGCTTGACGGTGTAGGGCAGGCTGCTCTCACAGGCGGCGCCGTTGGAACGTCCCTTGTCGGTGATGGCGTACAGGTCGTTCTCCAGGGTCAGGTGCCCGGTTTCCACCAATTCAGAGACCGCCTCGGCAAACTCGAAGTAGTCCACCCCGTCATCGCACATGGTCAGGTCGGTAAGGGCGTGGAAGTCGATGGGAGACGCCACCCGCGCCATGATGTAGAGGATCAGGAACTTGATATCCAGTTTGTCGTGGATAAAACCGTGACGTGCCATGGAGTTCTCCTTTCCGAAGCGCTTGCCGCTTACTAATCATTATACCCAAGCACGAGTAAAATCACAAGTGCAATTTCCCGGCTCCGGCCACCTTGACGGGAACCTGTCCCACAGAGTATGATAAAGGTACCACACTGCGGAGCCCCGGCCCCCACGGCGGGCGCCCGGCAAGAAAACGGAGGATACCGTCATGGGAAAAAAACTGCTGTCCCTGCTGCTTACGCTGCCCCTGCTGCTCTCCGCCTGCGGTGGGTCTCCGGAACCGGAGGACTCCCCCGCGCCGCCCACTTCCTCCGCCCCCGTGGTGGAAAGTGTTACGCCCACACCCACCGAGACCCCTTATGACGGTCCCCTCAACCCACTCACCGGCCTGCCCATGGGCGAAGAGTGGGTCAACCGCCGGCCGGTGGCCATCATGCTCAACAACCTGAAGCAGGCCCTCCCCCAGCTGGGCCAGTCTCAGGCTGATATCATCTATGAGATTCCCGCCGAGGGCGGCATCACCCGAATGGTTGGCGTCTATCAGTCCCTGGACGGAGTGGGCACCATCGGCTCTATCCGCTCCGCCCGTCCCTACTATCTGGAGGTTGCCCTGGGCCACGACGCCGTGTTCCTCCATGCCGGCGGCAGCGAGGACGCCTACAGCAAAATCAAGACCTGGGGCGTCACCGCCCTGGACGCGGTACGGGGCCCCTATCTGGGCAGCACCGAAAACAGCAATCTGATGTGGCGTGACCCGGTGCGCAAGCAAAGCTACAGCCTGGAGCACACGGTGGTCACAACCGGCCAATCCATCATGGACCGGCTGCCCACCTACAACATCCGTCTGGACCATAAGGACGGCTACGTCTATGAGATGAACTTCGCTGAAGATGGTACTCCCGCCGACGGCGTGGACGCCACCCAGATCACCGTTCCCGTCTCCAGCTACAAGACCGGCCGCTTTGTCTACAATGAGAACACCGGTAAGTACGGCGTAGAGGAGTACGGCGCGGCCTACATAGACGGCAACACCCAGCAGCAGGTAGAGGTCACCAACGTAGTCATCATCAAGACCGCCTGCCGCAACACCGGCGACTATCTGGGCCACATCACCGTGGACCTGTCCAGCGGCGGCAAGGGCTATTTTGCCTGCGGCGGCAAAATCACCGAGCTGACCTGGAGCAAGCAGGCCCCCAGCGGCCAGTTCTATTATGAGGATGCCGACGGCAACCCCATTACCTTCGGTGTGGGCAATACCTATGTGTGCGTGGTCCCCACCGACTGCAACGTGAGTTTCTCCTAAAGATAGAAAGGACGCCGCGGCAATGTGCCGCGGCGTCCTTTTTACAGTTGGTCGGGATGGACCACAATATCCTCCGCCGGGACTTTCGCCCAGTCAAAGTCCTTGGCCAGCTCCGCCGGACGCACCGGCTCCGGCTTGTCCAGCTGCCCGGCCCAGAAGGCCAGTAAGCCGGTCAGCCCCTCCGGTGTGAACCGCTGCCGCAGAGCCCCCATATCCAGATCCCGCTCCCGCTTGGACAGCCGTCTGCCGTCAGGGGCCAGCAGCAGAGGCACGTGGCAGAACTCCGGCGGGGTCAGTCCCAACAGCTCGTAGAGATAAATCTGCCGGGGGGTGGAATCCAGCAGATCCCGCCCCCGCACCACCTGATTGATCTCCATGGCCCCGTCGTCGTATACCACCGCCAGCTGGTAGGCATACACCCCGTCAGACCGGCGCACAATGAAGTCTCCGCAGTCTTTGAGCAGGTTTTCGGTATAGGCTCCTTGCAGTTTATCTGTAAAGCTAATATTCCTGTCAGACACCATCAAACGCCAGGCGGGACAACGTTTTTCACCCAATTCCGCCCGCTCTTTCTCTGTCAAGCGTCTACACTTGCCACCATAGATCACCTGTCCGTCGCTCCTGTGGGGCGCTGAGGCAGCCAGCCGCTCCGCCCGAGTGCAGAAGCAGGGGTAGATCAGCCCTCTTTTCTCCAGATCTCGGAAGGCGTCCGCATACAATTCTGTACGGTCACTTTGGGTATAGGGTCCATGAGGTCCTCCGGTCTGATAACCCTCGTCCCAGTCCAGACCCAGCCAGCGCAGATCGTCAGCCAGCTGATCGGCGTATTCCGCCCGGCACCGGTCCGGGTCCAGGTCCTCCATCCGCAGCACCATAGTCCCCCCGGCGGAGCGCACCGATAACCAGGCCAGCAGCCCGGAAAACAGATTGCCCAGGTGCATCCGCCCGCTGGGACTGGGGGCAAACCGTCCCCGCAGCTCTCTCATGCTCCTCTCCCCTTTCTTTCTGTAGTGTACCACACCCGTGCCACCTTGGCCATTGCAATCTAACAAAAAATGTGGTATGCTGATGAAAATTGAGTGTGCTCCGAGCGGAACCGCCTAAGGGCCTGGCCTATGGCGTACCGCCAGGGTCGTTCTGGAAACGGCACGGCCTTCCGTCTTTGAAAAGGAGTCTCTTTCACAGGGGGGTATTGTACCCTTCTGTCCAGAGGTACCGGATCGGACGGTACCTCTTTTTGTTTACTGGGAGGAACAGATGATGAAACTGATCGATACCCGCGACGCGGTGGGCCATGTGCTCTGCCACGACCTGACCCAGATCATTCGTGGCGTTACCAAGGACGCCCGGTTCCGCAAGGGCCATGTGATCACCGAGGAGGATATCCCGGTGCTGCTGAGCATGGGCAAGGAGCACCTCTATGTGTGGGAGCGCCAGCCCGGGATGCTCCATGAGGACGAGGCCGCCCTCCGCCTTCAGGCCCTGTGCCAGAATGAGCATATGCACGGTACCGCTGTGAAGGAGGGCAAGATCGAGCTCATCGCCGACATCGACGGCCTGTTTCAGGTGGATGTAGAGCGGCTCAACGCCCTCAACGGTGAGGACGAGATCATGATCGCCACCCGCCACACCAACACCGCCGTTCACAAGGGGGACAAGCTGGCGGGCACCCGCATTATCCCTCTGGTCATCGCCGAGGACAAGCTACGGCAGGTGGAGGAGCGAGCCGGCACCGGTCCCATCCTCTCCCTCACCCCCTGGAAGCTGAAAACCTGTGGTCTCATCACTACCGGCAGTGAGGTGGCCAAGGGCCTCATTGAGGACACCTTTACCCCCGTTATCATCGACAAGCTGGCTGCCTACGACATCCAGGTCACGGAGCACTGCCTCCCCGGCGACGACATGGCCGCCATCACCGCCGCCGCCCTGGACTATAAGGCCAAGGGGGTGGACCTGATCCTGTGCACCGGCGGCATGAGCGTGGACCCGGACGACAAGACCCCCAAGGCCATCAAGGACACCGGCGCGGACATCGTGTCCTACGGCGCTCCGGTGCTGCCGGGAGCCATGTTCCTGCTGGGCTACTTTGCCGACGGTACCCCCATTCTGGGCCTGCCTGGCTGCGTTATGTACGCCAAGGCCACTGTGTTCGACCTGGTGCTCCCCCGCATCGCCGCCGGGGTACGGGTCAGTCGCTCTGATCTGAAGGCCCTGGGCCATGGCGGCCTGTGCCTGGGCTGCCCTGAGTGCCACTATCCCATCTGCCCCTTCGGCAAGGGGTGTTGACTATGGTCACGGGCATTTCGCTGGAACAGGCAGTTGAGCTGATAACCGGTAAACTGTCCCCCCTGGGATCGGAGACACTGCCCGCCCTTCAGGCTCTGGGCCGTACCCTGGCATCTGACGTAACTGCCCCTGTTGACCAGCCACCTTTTGACCGCTCCCCTCTGGACGGCTATGCTCTCCGCTCTGCTGACATCGCCGGGGCGGACCGGGACCACCCCATCTGTCTGCCGGTGGTAGATACCCTGTATGCGGGAGATGAAGCAAAATCCCCTCTTCTGCCCGGACAGGCCATCCGCATCATGACGGGAGCCATGCTGCCCCAAGGCTGTGACTGCGTACTCCGTCAGGAGGATACTGACCGAGGCGACCCGGTGTCCATCTACGCCTCTCTCCCCCCTTATAAGAATTATGTCTACCAAGGTGAGGACTACCGGACAGGCAGCCTGCTGCTCCCGGCAGGCACCCGACTGGACGCCGCCGCCCTTGGCGTATTGGCCAGCGCCGGTATCACAGAGGTAGCCGTGCGACGCAGGCCCAAAGTGGGGCTGCTCACCACCGGGGACGAAGTGGTGGAGGCCGGGCAGCCCCTCCCTCCCGGGAAGATCTACGGCTCCAACGGGGCTCTTCTCACCGCCCGGCTGACGGAGCTTGGCATACCTTCTCTTTGCCGCCATGCCGCCGACTCCCCCGCCGCTGTGGCGAAGGCCATGGAGGGAATGCTGGAGGGCTGTGACCTGCTCATCACCACCGGCGGCGTGTCGGTAGGTGACAAGGATATCTTTCATCAGGCCCTCCCCCTGCTGGGGGCGGAGCGGGTATTTTGGAAGGTGGACCTGAAGCCGGGCACCCCGGCTATGTTCTCCCAGTATAATGGTAAGCCGATCCTGTCTCTGTCTGGCAACCCCTTTGCCGCTTTCACCACCTTTGAACTGTTGGCTCAGCCCCTGCTGGCTACGCTTGCGGGAGAGCCCCACCTGCTCCCCCGACGGCAGCAGGCCGTCCTGACCACCCCCTATGACAAACCCAGTCCCCGGCGTCGTTTCCTCCGTGGCCGATACGAGGACGGGCAGGTGACGCTGCCGGTGGGTCACTCCTCCGGCCAGCTGGCCTCCCTGGTGGGGTGCAACTGTTTGGCGGAGCTGCCGGCAGGCACTCCACCGGTGGAGGCTGGACAGGCCATCCAGGTGTGGCTGCTGTGAGCACCTGATATCGATTCTATAAGGAGGTTATTATGGAACCTGCTTTCAATCATTTTGACGAGGCCGGCAACGCCATTATGGTGGATGTGACCGGCAAGGAGCCCACCTATCGCACAGCGGTGGCCGAGGGCACCATCAAAGTCACCCCGCCCATTCTGGCGGCTATCACCGGACGCACCGCCGCCAAAGGCGACGTGCTGGGTGTGGCCCGGGTAGCGGGCATTATGGCCGCCAAGCGCACCTGGGAGCTGATCCCTCTGTGCCATCCCCTGCTGCTCAGCCACCTGTCGGTGGATTTCGAAATTCTGGAAGAGGCCTGCGCCGTGCGGGCCACCTGCACCGTCAAGCTCTCCGGCAAAACCGGCATGGAAATGGAGGCCCTCACCGGCGTCTCTGTAGCCCTGCTTACCATCTACGATATGTGTAAGGCCCTGGACAAGGGGATGGAATTGGGCGGCATCCATCTGGTCCACAAGGAGGGCGGCAAGTCGGGGGTGTATGACCGTGGCTAAGCCCCTGGTAGTGGCGGTGTCCGGGGTGAAAAATTCCGGCAAAACCACCCTCATCGAGGCCATGCTCCCCCTGCTGGCGGAGGCGGGTCTCACTGTGGCAGTAGTCAAACACGACGGCCATTCTTTTGACGCAGACCCGCCCGGTACCGATACCGGCCGCTTTATGGCCGCTGGTGCGGCAGGCACCGCCATCTTTGATGGGGAAAAGTTTAAGATCGTGAAGAAGCAGCCTGTAACAGAGGACTTCCTCATCACGCAATTCCCTGAAGCGGATCTGATCCTGCTGGAGGGCTTCAAGCACACCGGCTGGCCCAAGCTGGAGGTGGTACGGAAGGGCAACTCGGAGGAACCGGTGTCCGACCCGGCCACCCTGCTGGCTCTGGTCACCGATCTGCCTCTGGAGGTACCCGACGTACCGGTGCTGCCCCTGGACCAGCCCCACGAGGCGGCCCGCTTTCTGCTCCGCTTAGTAAAGGAGAGTGGCGGCCATGCTTGACCAATTTGGACGAAACATCCGCTATCTGCGGGTATCGGTCACCGACCGGTGCAATTTGCGCTGCCGCTACTGTATGCCCGAGGAGGGCGTAGAGTGGGTGGACCACAGCGCCATCCTCACCTATGAGCAGATCATCCGCCTGGTGCGTCTGGCCGCCTCTCTGGGGGTGGAAAAGGTGCGCCTCACCGGCGGCGAGCCTCTGGTCCGCAAGGGTCTGGCCAATCTGGTGCAGGAGTTAAAAGCCATCGACGGCATCCGCACCGTCAGCCTTACCACCAACGGGGTACTGCTGGCCAACCAGCTGCCCGACCTTTTGAAGGCCGGGCTGGATGGAGTCAATCTCAGCCTGGACACCCTGGACCGGGCCCAGTTTGCTGCCCTCACCCGGCGAGACGAGCTGCCCCGGGCTTTGGCTGGATTGGAGGCCGCCCTGGCCGCGCCGGGCCTCACCGTTAAGGTCAACTGCGTCCCTTCAGGCGGCAATGACGCCCAGCTGGTGCCTCTGGCCGCGCTGGCAAAGGACCGGGACCTGACCGTCCGCTTCATCGAGCTGATGCCCATTGGTCTGGGGGACACCCTCACTCGCCGCACCGAGGAGGAGGTGCTACGGCAGCTGGAGACCGCCTTCGGCCTCGCCCTTCCTTGCCCCTCCGATGCTCTGGGCGGGCCCAGCCGGAATGTGACCTTTCCCGGCTTTCAGGGCAAGGTGGGCTTTATTAGTGCGGTGTCCCATCAGTTCTGTCAAAGCTGCAACCGGGTGCGGCTCACTGCCACCGGTTTTCTCAAGACCTGTCTGCAATACGACCACGGGGTGGATCTGAAGGCTCTGCTGGACGCTGGCGCCGACGATACGGCCCTGCAAACTGCCATGGCAGACGCTATCAACCACAAACCCGCCAGCCACCACTTCGGCGGACAGCGGGAGGCGGCCGACGAGGGCCGCAACATGAATCAAATTGGAGGATAAGACCATGGGCAAAGTGATCGCTGTCTGTGTCAGTGAACAGAAGGGCACCCAGAAGAAAAATGTGGGCTCCGCCCAGTTCGTGGAGGACTGGGGCATCCAGGGAGACGCCCACGCCGGCAAGTGGCACCGTCAGGTATCCCTGCTCTCTCACGAGCAGGTGGAGGCCTTCCGGGCCAGAGGTGCCGTGGTGGATGACGGTGCTTTTGGGGAAAACCTGGTGGTGGAGGGCTACGACTTCAAGACCCTGCCCATCGGCACCAAATTCAAGTGCAACGACGTGGTGCTGGAGCTGACCCAGGTGGGCAAGCAGTGCCACGCCCACTGTGAGATCTACAAGGTCATGGGCGACTGCATCATGCCCCGGGAGGGCGTATTTACCAAGGTGCTCCATGGGGGCACCATCTCGGTGGGGGACGACCTCACCATCGTGGAGGAGGGCTGAATATGCGGGTAGCCATCATCACCCTCAGCGACTCCGGCTATGCCGGACAGCGGGAGGACAAGAGCGGTCCCGTGATCCGGGAAATGGTGGAGGCGGCAGGTTATGAGGTGGTCCACACCGCCCTGCTGCCCGACGGGCTGGAGCCGCTGGGCGGCGAGCTAAAGCGGTTGTGCGACAACGATCTGGCCGACCTGGTCCTCACCACCGGCGGCACCGGCTTCTCCCCCACTGATCTCACCCCGGAAGCCACCCTAGCGGTCACCGAGCGCCCCGCCCCCGGCATTGCCGAGGCCATGCGGTGGCAGTCCCTCCAGATCACCCCCCGGGCCATGCTGAGCAGGGCGGCGGCGGGCATCCGCAAACAGACCCTCATGGTCAACCTGCCCGGCAGTCCCAAGGCGGTGCGGGAGTGCCTGGAGTTCATTCTTCCCTCTCTGGCCCACGGCCTGGAGATTTTAAGGGGGACTACGGGTAACTGCGCCCGTTAAGATAAGTCCTGAATTCTTCGAGCCCGTAACGCCTAAAACCTTTGATGTCATGGCGGCGGGCCGGGGCGCTCCTGGAAACGGGATCGCCTACCATTTTGTAAAGGAGAATGCAGTATGAAAAAAATCGTATCCCTGGTCCTGTCCCTATCATTGATCCTGGCGTTAGCCGCCTGCGGCGGCAATTCCGGTGCCGCCCAGAGCCCCGCTCAGAACAGCGAGACTCCCACCCCCGCTCAGTCCGAAGAGGTGGAAGTGGTGGTGTTCGCCGCCGCCTCCATGGAGGCCACACTCACTCAGATCGCCGACCTGTACAAAGAGGTGGCTCCCAACGTGAAGCTCACCTTCACCTTTGACTCCTCCGGCACCCTCAAGACCCAGATCGAAGAGGGCGCTGTGTGCGACCTGTTTATCTCCGCCGCTCAGAAGCAGATGAACCAGCTGGACAGCACCGATACCACCGGCACCAATGAGGGGCTGGACTTCGTGCAGTCCGACACCCGCATCAACTTTGTGGAGAATAAGGTGGTGCTGGCGGTACCTGACGACAACCCCAAGGACATCCAGTCCTTCTCCGATCTGGCCACCGACAAGCTGTCCCTGCTCTGCCTGGGCAACGACGACGTGCCCGTGGGGGCCTACTCCCTCCAGATTCTGGACACCCTGGGCATCGACATCGCCGCCCTGGAGGACGCCGGCAAGGTGACCTACGCCTCCAACGTATCCGAGGTGGCCAATCAGGTAAAGGAGGGCGCTGTTGACTGCGGCATCATCTACGCAACCGACGCCTTTACCTATGAGCTCAACGTAGTGGATCAGGCCACCGCCGAGATGTGCGATCAGGTCATCTACCCCGCCGCCGTCATGAAGTGCGGCGGCAGCGAGGCCAGCCAGGCCGCCGCCCAGGCCTTCCTGGACTATCTGCACACCGACGCCGACGCCATCGCCGTGCTGGAGGGCGTGGGATTTACCGTCATTCAGTAAACGCAAGGGCCTGCCGCCGTGCGGCAGGCCCATTTGATAAGGCAGGTGATCGGTTCTGGATCTCTATCCCCTTTTGAATTCCCTGCGCATTGCCGCCATTTCCACGGTGCTTATCTTCTTCCTGGGCATTCTGGCGGCCTACTATGTGGCCAAGCTGCCCCGGCTGGTGAAGGGCGTGCTGGACGTGGTCCTCACCCTCCCTCTGGTCCTCCCCCCCACCGTGGTGGGCTATTTCCTGCTGCGGCTGCTGGGCCCCAAGCGGACCATCGGCCTGTGGTTCCTGGAGGTCTTTGACCTGCGGCTGACCATGGTATGGTACTCGGCCATCTTCGCCTCGGCAGTGGTGGCCTTTCCTCTGATGTACCGCACTGCCCGGGGAGCCTTCGAGTCCTTCGACGTGACTCTGGCCCACGCCGCCCGCACCCTGGGCAAGTCCAATACCTGGATTTTCTGGCGGGTCATGATGCCCTACTGCAAGCAGGGCATCATCGCAGGCACCGTGCTGTCCTTCGCCCGTGCTCTGGGCGAATACGGCGCCACCGCCATGATTGCCGGGTACACCCCCGGTAAGACGGCTACCATCTCCACCACGGTGTACCAGCTGTGGCGCACCGGGGATGATGCCGGAGCCATGGTATGGGTACTCATCAACCTGGCCATCTCCGCCGTGGTGCTGCTGTGTGTCAATATGCTGGAGAAAAAGGACCGTCGGCCCCGCCGCCGGGCCGTTCCTGTCTCCGGGGAGGTGGAGTGATGCGGTTACAGGTTAACATTCACAAAGACTTCGGTAAATTCCAGCTGGACTGCTCCTTTGAAACGGAAAGCGGCCAGGTCACCGGCCTGCTGGGTGCCTCCGGCTGCGGCAAGAGCCTCACCCTCAAGTGCATCGCTGGCATCAAAAAACCCGACCGGGGCCGCATTGTGCTGGATGATAAGGTACTCTTCGACTCGGAGCGTCGCATTGGCCTGCCCCCGCAGAAGCGGAAAGTAGGCTATCTCTTCCAGAATTACGCCCTCTTCCCCAACATGACGGTGGCCCAGAACATTGCCGTGGGGGTACAGGACAAAGCCGCCCGAAAAGAGACGGTAAACCGCCTGATCTCCTCCTTCTACCTGGAGGGGCAGGAGCACAAATACCCCCGGCAGCTGTCCGGCGGCCAGCAGCAGCGGGTGGCCCTGGCCCGCATCCTGGCCAGCCAGCCGGAGGTGCTGCTGCTGGACGAGCCCTTCTCCGCCCTGGACAGCTATCTGAAGTGGCAGGTGGAACTGGAGCTGGCCGACATTCTCTCCGCCTTTTCCGGACCGGTGCTCTTCGTCACCCACAACCGGGATGAGGTGCAGCGGCTGTGCCAACAGGTGTGTGTACTGGACAATGGCCGCTCCCAGGCCATGATGCCGGTGCATGAACTCTTTGAGGCTCCCCGCACCCTGTCGGCCTGTCTGCTGTCCGGCTGCAAGAATGTGTCCCGGGCCAAGGCCACAGCGGACGGCAAGGTAGAGGCTCTGGACTGGGGCGTGACCCTGGACCCAGGCCAGCCGCTGCCGGAAGGGCTGACCCATATCGGTGTCCGGGCCCACTACATCAGGCCGGTGGAGGGCCCCGGCCCCAACGCACTCCCCTGCCAGGTGGAGCGGGTGGTGGAGAACGTATTCTCCACGGTGGTCATGCTGTCCACCCCCGGCGGCAGCCAGGGCTTTTCCCGTCTGCGCATTGAGCTGGAGAAGGACCGCTGGGCCGCTCTGTCCCAGCGCGATCCTCTGTGGCTGGAGCTGCCCACCAAAGACCTGCTGCTGCTGACCATCAAATAAAAAGCGTCCCCACGGCGTTGCCGTGGGGACGCTTTTTATTTGATGGGTACTGCCCGGAAGGCTTCTCCCAAAGTCATGGGATCCACACCTCCTGCAGTCATCTCGGTGAGCCGGGCGGCGAAAGCCTCGGTGTTCTCCTCGGGCAGCAGCACATGGACGGTAACGTCGGCGGCGTACTCGCTCTCTCCCAGCACGCCGCCCTGGGCCTCGGCCTCCTGGCGCACCCGCTCGAAGAAGGAGTAGGGGCAGGTCACCGCGGTCTCCACCCACCGGCGCACTACCGAGATCCCGGCGGCATCCAGAGCGTCCTTGGCACTCTGGGTGTAGGCCCGCACCAGGCCGCCCGCCCCCAGCAGCACCCCGCCGAAGTAACGGGTCACCACGCAGCACACGTTGGTGACCTCCTCCCGCTGGAACACGTTGAGCATGGGCTGACCGGCGGTGCCCTGGGGCTCTCCGTCGTCGGAGTAGCGCTCCACGCCGCCTTCCTTGATGCGGTAGCACCAGCAGTTGTGGCGGGCGTCGTAGTACTTCTTCTTCATGGCCTCGATGTAACCCCGGGCCTCCTCCTCGCTCTCCACCGGCCAGACATGGCCGATGAACCGGGAGCGCTTCTCCACAAATTCGGTCTCTGAGGGGGCAGTGGGAATGTAGTATTCGGTCATCTGGCCTCCCACTCCCTTCTGGTAATGGCAAAATAGTGAGCCAGCCGGGTCTCATTCAGCTGCTCCACCGGCTCCACCCGGGACAGGCGGTAGGTCATGCCGCATTTTTGCATCACCCGTTTGGATTTGCGGTTGCCGTCGTAGTAAGCGGCCCAGATAGCGGCATAGCCCAGGTCCACAAAGGAATGGCGGAGGATGGCCTCCACCGCCTCTGGGATCAGGCCCTGGCCCCAGCAGTCCCGAGCCAGGGAGTAGCCCACCTCCTCGCTGGGGGTGCCCAGCTCGGTGCGGTGCTTGCCCACAAACCCGGCGGAGCCGATGAGCCGCCCGTCGGACTTTTGAATCACCGCAAGGGTGTCAGAGGGCAGGAAGATCTCCCGGATTACCCGTAAGCTCTCCGCCTCGTCGGCGTGGGGCTTCCACCCCGCCCAAGGCCCTACCTCCGGGTGGCTGGCATAGGCATACAAATTGGCCGCGTCCTCCTCGGTAAAGGGACGCAGAATCAGGCGCTCGGTCTCCAGTGGTCTCATGGTGTTGCCCTCCTTAATCTTCCCAAAACTCCTTGGGGGGCGTCCAGCCGGACACAATATAGTCCTTTAACCGGCCCAGCTGAATGGGGGTACACACAGCCTCCACCTCAATAGACTCGCCGTAGTCCACCCGCTCCACCTTGGCCTCCCGGTGGAGCAGATCCACAATGCCGCCCTTGTCATAGGGGATGTGGAGCACCACCCGATGGGCGCCGGTGTCCAGCCGGTCGCCGATCTTGCTGAGCAGCTCGTCCAGCCCCTGGCCGGTCCTGGCAGAGATGGACACGATGTCCTCGCCGTGGGGCAAAATCTCGCTGGGGCAGCGGTCGATCTTGTTGAATACGTCGATACGGGGAGTCTGCTCGGCGCCCAGCTCACAGATCAGCTTCTCCACCACCTCAGCCTGCTCCCGCCACTCCGGGTTGGAGGTATCGATGACGTGGAGCAGCAGGTCGGCGTAAGACAGCTCCTCCAGGGTGGCCTTAAAGGCCTCCACCAGATGGTGGGGCAGCTTGCGGATGAAGCCTACCGTATCGCTGAGGAGCACCGTGCAGGTGTCGGAAATCTCCAGGGTGCGGGTGGTGGTATCCAGTGTATCGAAGAGCCGGTTGTTGGCGGGGATGTCCGCCCCGGTCAGCTTGTTGAGCAGGGTGGACTTGCCGGCATTGGTGTAGCCTACGATGGCCACCACCGGCACCTCATTTTTCTCCCGGCGGGAGCGCTGGGTAGCCCGCACCCGGCGCACCTGGTCCAGTTCCTCCCGCAGCTTTTGGATTTTCCGGCGGATGTGCCGCCGGTCAGTCTCCAGCTGAGTCTCACCGGGACCGCGGGTGCCGATGGCGCCCTCCTGCCGCTCCAGGTGGGTCCACATACCTAGCAGTCGGGGCAGCAGGTACTGATACTGGGCCAGCTCTACCTGGAGACGGCCCTCCTTGGTGCGGGCCCGCTGGGCGAAGATGTCCAGAATGAGGGCCGCCCGGTCCAGCACCTGGACCTTCAGGTCCTCAGACAGGGCACGCTGCTGGGAGGGAGACAGGGGGTTGTCCACGATAACCATGTCCGCCCCCATGGCGTCCACCAGTTCCTTTACCTCCGCCACCTTGCCCTCACCGATGAAGGTACGGGGATCGGGGGTATCCTTATTTTGAAACACGGTGCCCACGCACTGGCCGCCCGCCGTCTCCAGCAGGTCGGCCAGCTCCTCCATGGAGGAGTCGTCGGCATTTTCCGCCTCGGACAGGCAGTGGGCGTTGAGGCCCACCAGCACTGCCCGGTTGATTGCTTTTTTCTCTTGGTTTTCTGTCATGTGTCCTCCGATGGGCGCAGGGTGCGCCCCTACGTTATACTTTCCGCAAGACCTCCAGGATCTCGCCGATGAAGATACGGTGATAATCCTTTTCGGGGTACCACTTGCTGTCGATCTCCCTGTCCAGGAAGTGGGTGGGGTCCATGTCCTGCCAGTAGGCCTTCTTGCACACCAGCACCAGGTCGGCCTCCTCAAAGTAGGGGGCGCCCTCCGCCGTGGCAACCGTGAAGCCGCACTCCTTCACCTTATCCACATCCCGGCCGCTCTTGGAACCGCACAGGGCCAGAGCCTTCCGGTACTCCTCTCCAAAGAAGCACAGGGTAAAGGTGTCCTCCCGCTCCACAAACTCCAGGGTGTACCGCTGGGGCCGGATGTAGACCGTAGCCACCGGCTTGCCCCACAGCACCCCCAGGCCGCCCCAGCTGGCGGTCATGGTGTTGCACTGGTCCTTGGTTCCGGCGGTAATGAGCATCCACTGATCCCCGATGAGGGAAAAGACGTTTTGATCCAACGCCTTGGGGTCGATCTTTTCAAACATAGCGCACACCTCCTGTTGTCTCTGCTCTATTATATGTGTCTTTTCGAAAAAAAGAAAGGTGCTAATAGGAGTAAAAAAGGGCCCGTACCGAAACCGGTACGGGCCCTTGTATACGGACTTACTTCTTGTCCAGGCCGAACTTCTTGTTGAAGCGGCTGACACGTCCGCCAGTATCCACCATCTTCTGCTTGCCAGTAAAGAAGGGGTGACACTTGGAGCAAACTTCCACGCGGATGTCCTTCTTGGTAGAGCCGGTCTCGATCACATTACCACAGGCACACTTGATGGTGGTCTGCTCGTAGTTGGGATGGATGCCTTCCTTCATTGTTGTGTTCACCTCTTTCTCGTTCCGGATGAAGCGGCGCAGCAAACCTCCACGCCTTATAAACGCTAGAATATAATAGCACAAAGCCTGGTGGATTGCAACAGTTTTTTTCAGAAATTTTCAAATTGCTACAGATCCACACTCTGGTTCAACGCAAAGAACCACAGCACCCGGCGAATCACCTGTTTCCCAGTGATTTCCGCCAGGGCACGGCTGTAGGCCTCCAGCTGGGGGCGGTAGTGCTCTGCACGTTCCGCCACAGTGCGCTTGGTCACCCGGTCGGTTTTGAAATCCACCACCGTGATGCCCTCCAGGGTCTCATAGTAGCAGTCCACCACGCCCTGGAAGAGCACCTGCTCCTCCTCTCCCGCCTGGGGATAGTAGCGGTTGGCGGGCTCCAGAATGGAGAACTTGAACTCCCGCTGCAGGGAGACGGAGGAGAGCAGCTCCTGCCCCAGGTCCGACTGGAAGAAGGCGGCGATGGGGGCAGGGTCCACCGCTTCCCCCTGCTGGGGGGTGATGTACTGCTGTTCCACCAGGCGGGCTATCTCCGCCCGCACCCCTTCCACCGTCTCGGACCGCTCAAAGTCGATGTACTGGAGCACCTGATGAAGGGCGGTACCCTGCTGAGCGGCGGTGAGACCCATCTCCTCGGCGGCAAACCGGGGCCGTCCAAAGCTGAGAGGTCTGGCAGGCCGTGGGGCCTCCTCCGCCGCCTCCTCGTCCAAAGCCCTGCCCTTCAGCTGAGTAGCGGTAAGCTTGGAGGGAATAGCCACCTCCGCCTCATGGGGATAGGTCCAGCGCAGCAGGTCGGTCAGATCCTCCCCACCTTCTTCCTCTTCCTGCTCCCGCTGCGGAGCTGTCCAGCGGTGAGGCGGCATCTGCGCCAAGGGCGTTCCATCCACAAATCGGATGTCCCACGCCGGACCAAAGGAGGTATCCAAGACCACCTCGTCCTGTCCTGCCGCCCGGCGGAGGGCTCCCGCCTCAGGGCGGCACAGAGCATGGAGCAGCACCCACTGGCCCACACTCTGGCAGGCCAGCAGTACCTGGGGGTCCACCGGATCACCTGCGTCCCCTGCCAGCTTCTCCAGATCCTTCCCCCCTCCGGTGAGGGCCACCGACAGGATCAGCTTCTCTTTGGCACGGGTCATAGCCACATAGAGAAGCCGCAGCTCCTCCGCCATCATCTCCCGCTCCAGCTGGCGGGCAACCGCCATCCGGGCCAGAGTGGGATATTCGATGCCCCGCTCCACGTCCAGACCCTTGGGGCCCACACCCAGCTTGGGGTGGAACAGAATTGGGCGGCTCATGTCCTCCCGGTTGAGCCGCCGGGCCAGACCGCACAGCAGCACCACCGGGAACTCCAGACCTTTGGATTTATGGATACTCATAATCCGCACTCCGCCGCCGGTGCGGCCGGGGGTGGGAGGCATCAGGGTGTTTCCGTTCTCCCTCAGCCGGGTCAGGTAGGTGAGGAACCGGAACAGGCCCTTGTGGCCCTCCCCCTCGAACTGCCGGGCCAACTCGGCCAGGGCCAGCAGGTTGCCCTGCCGGGTCTCTCCCTCCTCCATGGCGCCGAAGATACCCAGCAAATTGGTGCGGTCATAGATGTGCCACAGCAGCTGGTGACTGCTCATGTCCCCTGACCCAAACCGCAGGTCGTCCAGCTCGGCCAAAAAAGCCCGGCTGTCCGCCCCGTCGTCGGCAGCCAGGGCGGCGTAGAAGTCGGTGTCCGGGCTGGCCGAGCGAATTTCAGCCAGCCGGTCGGCGGAGAAGCCGTACACCGGGGAGCGCAGTACCGAGATGAGGGGCACATCCTGCCGGGGATTGTCCACAATCTGGAGCAGGGACAGGGCCACCGAGATCTCGGTGGAGCCGAAGAAGTTCCCGCCCCCCTCGGCCTCCCACAGAATGTCCCGCTCAGCCAGGGCCCGGGCATAGTGGCGGAGCACCGTGTTGGGGGAACGGAGCAGGATCACCATATCGGAGGGACGCACTGGCCGGGTGCCCCCCTCCCCGTCGGATACAGGGAAGTTTTGGTCCAGCAGCTCCTGGATGCGGCGAGCGGCAAACCGGGCCTCCAGCAGGTCCCGGCTCACCTTCTCCGCGCCCTCTTCTCCATCGATATCCCCGTCCAGGGCGTCCAGCTCCACGCAGTAGGTGGAGTCCGGTTGGAAAGGGGCTCCGGGGTAGAGGGCCTGGTCGTCGGAGTACTCCATCTCACCAAAGGGCACCGACATGACGGCCCGGAACAGGTCGTTGCATCCCTCCAGCACCTCGGGCCGGGAACGGAAGTTGCGGGATAGAATGACCCGCCGCTCCTCCCCTTCTCCAGCCTCGGTGTAAGGCTTGAAGGAGCGGTACTTGCCCAGGAAGATGGTGGGGTCGGCCAGACGGAAGCGGTAGATGGACTGCTTCACGTCGCCCACCATAAACAGATTAGTCCCATCTTTGGACAGAGCGGAGAAAATGGCGTTCTGTACCTCGTTGGTGTCCTGGTACTCGTCCACCATGATCTCATCGTACCGGGTGCTCCACTGACGGGCCAGCTCGGTGGGCTGGCCGTCCTCCCCTACCAGCAGGCGTACCGCCATATGCTCCAGATCGGAGAAGTCCACCAGCCCACGCCGGGCCTTCTCGGCGGCATAGGCCTCCTCAAAGTCCCGCACCAGGGCGAACAGCCCCCGCATGGCGGGGTACACCGTCCGCAGGTCAGCCAACAGGTCGTCCCCGCTGTCGGCAAACCAGTCCTCCAGTTTTTCCAGCCGCTTTTTGCAGGCGCTGCGGATGACCTTCACCCGCTCCACGGCGGCGGGGTCATCCACCATCTTCTTCCGTCCCACTGTGGGGAAGGGAATAGGCAGCAGAGCCCGGGCAGCATCCCACCCCTGGCTCGCCGCCTCCACAAACTGCTGTAAGGCCTGGGCGGTCTGGGCTACGCTGTCCCCGTAATTGGCCAGCAGATTGGCGTCCCGCTCACACAGATCCCGGGCCTCCTCCATCCGCCGCCGCCAATAGGCGGCCTGCCCGGCGGCATCAGCCAGCAGCAGCTGCCCCCAGGGTGTCTGCACCGGGTCGGAGATTCCCTCCAGAGCAAAGGTCCGCTCCTGTTCCTCCAGCCAAGCTGCGGGATTGGGGTGGGCCTGGACCCGGCCCCGGATGTCCAGCACGATTTGGATCAGCCGGGCGTCGTCCCGCCCGGCTGACATGGTGTCCACCAACTGGGCAAAATCGCTGTCCATGGCCTCATACCGCCTGTCCAGCACATCGTTGAGGGCGCGGAGCATGAGGATGCCCGCCTCCCCCTCGTCGCACAGCCGGAAATCCGGGTCCAGATCCAGCAGGTGGCCGCACTCCCGCAGCAGTTGGGCACAGAAGGCGTGGATGGTGGAGATGCCCGCCTTGTACACCAGGGTGGCCTGACGGCGCAGGTGGCCGTCGGTGGGCCGCAGAGCCAGCCGGTCGGACAACTCCTGCACAATACGGCTCCGCAGCTCGGCAGCGGCAGCCTTGGTGTAGGTGATGACCAGGAAGCGGTCTACGTCGGCCCCCTCCTCCACCCGGGCCAGCAGACGTTCTACCAGCACCCGGGTCTTACCGGAGCCCGCCGCAGCGGAGACCAGAAGGCCGCCCCCCCGGTTATCTACCGCCGCCTGTTGTTCTTCTGTCAGGGAAAAGGCCATCTGGTTTCCCCCTTTCTATGGGATCGGGTTTTATCTACGGAATATCAGTTCTCCCACTTGCGGGCGTGGGCCTCGTCCCAGATCTGGGGGTCGCCTACGCCCACCTCCTCATAGCGGTATACCGGGTTTTTGCCCGCCTTCTTCTGGTTCACATAATCTTTCAGCACCTTCAGGGCCTTGCCCCCCAGCAGCAGAATGGCCACCAGATTCACCAGCGCCATCAGGCCCATGAGCACATCAGCCAGGTCCCACACCATGGAGAAATTCATCTGGGCACCGATGAAGATGGCCGCCACGCAGGTCAGCCGGAAGATAATCAGGCCGGTCTTGGAGTCACGAATGAATTTAAAGTTGGACTCGGTGTAGTAGTAGTTACCCACCAGGGAACTGAAAGCAAAGAGGAAAATGGAAACGGTAATGAAGATGGGGCCAAAGGAACCCACCTGGGCGTGGACCGCCGCCTGGACAAAGTTCATGCCCTCGCTGTAGGCGTCAATGGGCACCCCGGACAGGAGCAGCATAAAGGCGGTGGTGGAGCAGATCACAATGGTGTCGATGAACACGGACAGCATCTGCACCAGGCCCTGCTTCACCGGATGGGACACATCAGCGGCAGCAGCGGCGTTGGGAGCGGAGCCCATACCGGCCTCGTTGGAGTAGAGGCCCCGCTTGATGCCCTGCATGATGCAGGAGGCGCCGATCCCGGCAAACATGGCCTTGGGATCGAAGGCCTGGGAGAAGATCAGGGAGATCATGTGGGGCACCTGGCCGATGTTCTTAATGGTGATGAAGAGGCCCAAAGCGATATAGATGGCGGCCATCACAGGCACGATGCCGGAGGTGATGGCACTGATGCGGCGCACGCCGCCAAAGATACACACACCGGTGAGGATGGCCAGCACCGCGCCCACCACCATGGGCCAGATGCTGTTGGAGTAGTCGGGCAGATAATACTGGAGGGCGGAACCGGCGTTATAGGCCTGGAGGGCATTGAAGCCGTAGGCAAAACAGGCAATGAGCAGCACGGCGAACACCACGCCGAAGAACCGGCTGCCAAGCGCCTTCTGGATATAGTAGGCCGGGCCGCCTACCCAGTTCTCCCCGTGCTTCTCCTTGTAGCACTGGGCCAGAGTGCTCTCAATGAAAGCGGAGGCGGCACCGATGAGGGCCAGCAGCCACATCCAGAACACCGCGCCGTAGCCGCCGATGAGGGTGGCGGCGATGATGGCGTTGGCCACACCGGCGATGTTGCCGGTACCCACCCGGGAGGCGGTGGAGATCATCAAGGCCTGGAAGGACGAGATATCCTTGCCGTCCTTCTTCTTCTCCCCCAGCACACGGATGGCCTCAGGGAACAGGCGGAACTGGACGCCCTTGGTGCGGATGGTGAAGTAGAGCCCCGCGAAGATAAGCAGGGCAATCAAAATATAGGTGTAGAGGAAGTTGCTTGTGTTGCTCAAAAAGCTTCCAAAAAACGCCATAGAGTTTTAGTTCCTTTCTCTTATCTCTTAAGGAGATTTTGTGCTTGCTCGGTTGGATTTAAACACCAGGCCTTCTATAGCCTGTCCGAAACTGGAGGCAATTTTACTCTTGTTCCACAGCCGCCCAGAACTTCTCGCTCTTGACTGTGGGCAACCACCGCTTTTTATCGTTCCCCCTGCCCTCCTCAAAATGGCAGGCAGCAGCGTAGTCGCACCACTGGCAGGCATTGTGCTCCGGTCCCCGCCAGAAGGGGTCGGCGTTGATGTTGCCTGCCGCCAGTTCCTGACCGATCTCCCGCAGGATATGGTCGGTGTGCCGGGCCAGCTTGCCCAGCCGTTGGGCGGACACCAAGGCCTCGCCGGTGATCTGGCCGCTCTTGTTTACCCGGATAGGCAGGAAACGGATGGGCCCCTCCTCCGGGTCCTCCATAGCGGCCACCACGGCGGGGTCGTCCAGCACCACGCCCTTGCGGCGCAGCTCCGTGTCCACCTTCTTTTGCCGTGCCTCATCGCTCATGGCCCGGCTGCCCGCCACCACTGCGTCTCTGGCGGGCAGGTAAAGGACGCCAGCCCCTGTCACATCTTGATTGTAAAGGTCTTTTCCCTCACGCTCCAGCGTGAAAAGATAGAGCAGCATCTGAAGGCCCATTCCATGCCAGATATCTGTCAAGTCAAATGACTTGCGTCCCGTCTTGTAGTCTACAATTCGCAGGTATAGCCGTCCGTCGTGAACCCAGCCGTCCACCCGGTCCACAAAGCCGGAGATACTGA
Source organism: Flavonifractor sp. An91 (assembly GCF_002159225.1). NCBI lineage: Bacteria > Bacillati > Bacillota > Clostridia > Eubacteriales > Oscillospiraceae > Flavonifractor > Flavonifractor sp. An91. Next base: position 158,284 of record NZ_NFHA01000002.1, read on the forward strand.
CGGTGATCCCGTCCACATTCAGCTCCACCGGAGGCAAATCTTTGCCGCTGCCGAAGCCCAATTCAAAAGAGATGGGCTGGAACTGAGAGGCCCGCAGCTCCTGGGCCACGTTGTCCACCACGGCGTACACCGACTTGCGAAGGCGGCGGAACAGATATTGGAACCGGGGGCTCTCCCCCTCCAGTCCCCCCAGCTCTTCCTGCACATATTGCTCCACCACCTGATCGGTAATGGCACGCAGTTCCTCGGGCGACACTTCCTTCACGCCCCCTCGCTCCTGGCAGGCTTTGAGGACGTGTTCCAGCACAAAGTGGATAAAGGTACCGTACTCAGGAGCCTGGAACCCGGCGGCCCGCCGGGGCTCCGCCTTCAGTCCGTACTGCATGAAGTAGGAGAAGTGGCAGGCCTTGTACTTGTCCATTCGGGAGGCCGACATGGGCACCCGCCGCCCGTAGAGTACATCCACCGCCGGTCTTGACAGCCGCCCCCGTTCCCGGCAGGCAGCAGAGGTCATCCGCTCCACCAGGGGAGCGTACTCCGGCAGAGCCGTGAGGGCTGCCGCCGCCTGGGGGAACCGTCCAGCCAGCTCCAGCGCAGGCCGTGGGGCCGCCAGGCGGAAGGAACCGTCCAGCCTTCCCTCTTCCACCCGGCGCAGATTGGGCAGCAGGGCTTTCAGCCTTGACACCAGGAAGGCAGGGCGGTGCTCTTCTCCCTGGGCCCCTGCGGCAGACCAGCTGACATAAAACCGTTCCCGAGGCAGGGCGCAGGTCTCATAGACGATGGTCATCTCCCGGTACAGCTTGTCCCCTGTCCGTGGGGCAGGCTCCAGGCCATAGGAGGCCAGCAGGCTGCGGTCATCGTCGCTGAGCAGGCCGGGAGAGGGGGACACCGCCGGGATAGCCCCGTCGTCCACCCCCAGCAGGAACACCGCACGGTAACCCTTGTGAGCCAGCCGGGGCATTTCGCCAGCGTTCACCCGGTCCAGGGACACAGGGATGGAACCCACGTCGTACTGAGAGAGTACCAGAGAGAACAGTCTGGAGAACTCCTCCAGCTCCATGGGGGTATCCCCCAGGATCTGGGCGCACTGTTCCAGACCGCCGCACAAAATGTCCCACAGCTGGGCGTACTCCTCCGCCAGGGCGGCCTGATCCCGCTCTTGCAGTTCCTGGGTCCGCTGTGCCAGACGCTCGGGTACCCCCATAGCCTCCAGCAGGCGGTAGAGAGCCATGGCCTGGCCCTTTCCTGTCTTGTCCGGCTGCTTCCGCAGCTCCTCCAGAGGGGCGGTCACCTGCCGCCGCAGGCCGTTGAGCCGGGCCAGCAGGGCGGTGTCCTCCTCGGTGAATTTGCGCCCATAGCCCTTGGGGTGGTTGGTCCAGTCCTTTTTGCCGGTCCAGGCACTTCCCTCCAGACCCCAGGTCAGGGCATAGTTTTCCAACAGATCTACATCCTCCTGACTCAAATCAGTGAGGCCGGTTTTGAGGCAGCGGAAGAGATCGTCGTACCGGTAGCCCCCGGATACGGTATCCAGTGCCGCAGTAATGAAGGTTAGGATGGGCTTTTCCAGGATGTCACTCATGCGGCTGAGAAATACCGGTACCCCGTAGCGGGCAAACACCGTTTCAATGGTGGGTCCATACCCCTCCATGCTGCGGGCACACACGGCGATGTCCCGGAAGCGATAGCCCTCCTCCCGCACCAGGCGCAGGATCTCCGCCGCCGTCCACTCCACCTCGGAGTAGGGGGTGTTGGCGGTAAAGAGGGTGATTTCCTCCCCACCTTCCTCCAGAGGGGCAGGGCGGGCAGCAAACAGTTGTCCTTCCACATGGGCCAGGGCAACTCTTCGGCCGGTCCGGTCCCCCGTCAGCACCTCCACCTGAGCAGGCACGCCTCGGTCCTTGGCCAGCCGCAGCAACTGCCGGGCAGTACGCCGGGCGGGGGAAAAGATACCGGTACCCCCCTCATCCTCCTCCAGCTGATCGCAGGTCAAGGCCACCGTCACCGAGGCACCCTTATCCAGCAGGGCGGAAAGCATCTGCCGCTCCTGGGGGGTAAAGTCGGTGAAGGCATCCACATAGAAGTCCTTGCCCACCGCCCATTTGGTCCGGGTCAGCTGCTCAGCCAGCCGGGTCAGCTTGTCCCTGGGATCGGCCCACCGTTGGGCGGTCAAGGCCTCATAAGCGCCAAAGATAAGGGAGAGGTCGGTGAGCTTGTCCCCCTCCCCGCCTCCGGTATCGCTGCCAGCCTCCCACAGCTGTTCCGGGGTAATGCAGCAGCTTTTCAATTCGTCCACCGTGGCCAGCAGACTGCTGAGAAAGGCAGGCTTGCGGGAGGGCCGCTGGTAAACCATGAGCTGATCGGACACCGATTTGAGGGCGGTATACAGCAGCAGCAGCCGTCCTCCCTGGTCCAGCGTAGGCGCGGCCAGACCGCCGTGGGCAGAGAACACCCGGTTAGCAAGCCGTGTGAAGGAGAGCACCTCAGCGTGGAGAGAGACCGCGTTTCCGCCAATGGCACACAGCTGCCGTTCCATGTCGTGGGAGTGCTGCTCGGGCACGATGAGAACCTGTGGCCGGGTAGCCGCCCCCATAGCGGTAAGCATGGCGTAGGTCTTGCCGGTGCCCGCCCGGCCCAACAGCATCTTGAGCATGGTACTCCCTCCTTTTTGGTCAGTGGTGAGATTATAGCATATTTACCGCTCCCACACAATGCACCGCGCACAAAAGGGGACTGCCGCAAAGGCGGCAGTCCCCTTTTTGGTACTTTACCGAACGCCGTAAGTCTCCCACAGCGCCAGGGTATTCTGATTCATGAGCTTTTCCCCAAACAGCTCCCGGAACTGAGCCGTCTTTTGCTTCCCCTGGGCCTTCAATGCCTCCATTTTGGCGGCAATCTCGCTCTGGCGGGCGATCAGGCGCTCATAGGCATTTTCAAAGGCGGCCAGACGGGCAGCGGCAGCTTCGTTCTGCTCCGACGGGATGCTCCAGCGACCGGAAGAATCCTTTTCGGTGATACGCTCCATACCTTACTGGGGATTGACGGTATAGTTGGGAGCTTCCTTGGTGATATAGATATCGTGGGGATGGGACTCCTTCAGACCGGCAGCGGTGATCTGCATGAACTGAGCCTTGGTGTGCAGCTCCTCAATGTTGTGGCAGCCGGTGTAGCCCATACCGGCCCGCAGGCCGCCGGTGAGCTGGTAGATGGTGTCGCCGGTCAGTCCCTTGTAGGGTACGCGGCCTTCCACGCCTTCGGGCACCAGCTTCTTGTTGTTCTGCTGGAAGTAACGGTCCTTGGAGCCGCAAGCCATGGCGCCCAGAGAGCCCATGCCGCGGTAGACCTTGAACTGACGGCCCTGATAGACCTCGGTGTCCCCGGGGGACTCCTCACAGCCGGCCAGCAGGGAGCCCAGCATGACCACGTTGGCGCCGGCGGCCAGAGCCTTGGCGATATCGCCGGAGTACTTCACGCCGCCGTCAGCGATGATGGGAATGTCGTACTCAGCGGCCACACGGGCGGCATCATAGACAGCGGTGATCTGGGGCACGCCGATACCGGCCACCACGCGGGTGGTACAGATGGAGCCGGGGCCAATACCGATCTTCACGCAGTCGGCACCCGCCTCAATGAGAGCGCGGGTACCCTCGGCGGTAGCCACGTTGCCGGCGATGAGCTGCACGTCGGGGTAGACGGCCTTGATGCGGCGGACACAGTCCAGAATATTGTGGGAGTGGCCGTGGGCGGAATCCAGGCACAGTACATCGGCGCCGGCATCCACCAGAGCGCGCACACGATCCAGCACGTCGGAGGTGACGCCGATGGCGGCGCCCACCAGCAGGCGGCCCTTGTCGTCGCGGGCGGAGTTGGGATACACGGTGGCCTTCTCAATGTCCTTGATGGTGATGAGGCCCTTCAGGCGGTACTCGTCGTCCACGATGGGCAGCTTCTCAATCTTGTGCTTGCGGAGGATTTCCTTGGCCTCCTCCAGGGTGACGCCCTCCTTGGCGGTGACCAGGTTGTCCTTGGTCATGACGTTGTCCACCAGCTGGCTCATGTCGGTCTCAAACTTCATGTCCCGGTTGGTGATGATACCGATGAGCTTGCCGTCCTTACAGATGGGCACGCCGGAGATCCGGTACTTGGCCATCAGGGCGTCGGCCTCGGCCAGCGTATGGCCGGGAGCCAGCCAGAAGGGGTTGGTGATAACGCCGTTCTCACTGCGCTTGACCATGTCCACCTGCTCAGCCTGAGCGCCGATGGACATATTCTTGTGGATGATGCCGATGCCGCCTTCACGGGCAATGGCGATGGCCATGCGGTACTCGGTCACCGTGTCCATGGCAGCGCTCATCAGGGGCACATTCAGTTTGATTTTGCGGGTGAGTCTGGTGTGCAGGTCGATGTCCGCAGGCAGAACGTCGCTCTCCGCGGGGATGAGCAGCACGTCGTCAAAGGTAAGGCCCTGCTTCAGAAACTTCTGGTGCTCGTCAGTGTTGACCATAGTGCATCTCCTTTTTCTTTTTATAAAATTTTACCTATTCTACTTGATTGCAGACGCTCTGTCAAGTGGCGTCAGGGTAACCGCACCTTCAAAACGGCTTTTTCCAGCCGTATCAGCGCCCCGGACATATCGCAGGCCATCCTGCTCCCCGGTAAAGAGGGTGATGGTCTCACCCGCCATACACTCCGCCAGATAGTCCACCTGGAGGGCAGAGACGTAAAAATCCTGCCCCAGCTGATCCATTCGGATGGCATCGCAGATGAAGTCGGCATAGCGAACATTGTTCACATGCCCGTTGATGTCGGTATCGCTGTAGTGCATAGCCCGATGATCCGCCGCCGCCATCTCCTGGGGCAGCTTGAACCGGGAGAGGGTCTTGTCCTTGCAGAGCACACCGCCATCGGTACCCTGGAACTCCTCAATCTTGCTCATACGGGCCAGGCGGTGGGTATCCGCATCAGCCAGCACCCACACGGAGACCGCCTCACCTACCGTCTTGCCGTCCACAAACAGGTCGAAATCCCGGTAGCTGGAGGCTCCGCTGCCTCCCCGGTGCCAGGTACGGATGTTGAGGGTCTCATTCCACTTCAGGGGCCGGTCCAGCCGGTACCACATCCGGGCCAGCATCCAGAACAAATTGTACTTTTCCATCATTTCCGGCCGGGAGGCATGGAGCTCACAGGCCGCGGCCACCGCCGCCTCCTGCAAAATACCCATCAGGCCGGAGGGCTTACAGTGGTTCCAGGGGTCTACATCCCGGGAATCAATGGGGTAGCCGCCCTCAAAATACACCGCTTACCCCTCCTTTTTACCACGGATGACCAGCTTTGTTTTGCAGCAGATGTCGTCAATGTCATTGTCGGTAGCCGCCGGGATACGCATGGCAGCTCCGCAGTCGGCACAGAAGAGATCAATGGAGCTGTAGTTGACCTGGAGCTTCCAGCGGTGGGACCCGCAGGTGCAGGAAATACCGTCCCGCTGGGCAATCTCCTTCAGCTCGGAGAGCACCTCGTGCATCACCAGCTCGTCCAAAAAGGCGCCTTTCTCCTCCCCTTCCGCCCGCTCCAGCTTATCGGCGGCGGCCTCCAGCCGCTGGAGGGCAGCAAATACCGGACCTTCTTCACCCACATAGCAGCAGTCCAGGCCGGACTGGGCGCAGGAAAAGGCCAGCACCTTCTGGTGTAAGAACGCCTGGGTGGAGCAGGTCACGGTGTGGTCCCGGCCGCAGGAGAGGCAGGGCACCGTCAATCTCACCCGATCCCCCATCATCTCCACCCGAAGGGCAGACTTGCCGCAGGGACAGGGCAGTTCATTGGCGGACGCCGCCAGTTGAAACACCGTACGCTCCACCGCTACACTCTGGTGGCAGGAAGGGCACAGATAGGCCAGGGTACGTTTGGATTGTTCTTCCATAGCGGACCTCCCGTTCGGCCCGTAAGGCCGGTTGTGCCGGTGACCCGGCAATATATATGTTACATTATAACGCAAACAGGACGGATTGACCAGCCAGTCCGCCTACAAAATCCAGAGTCATATTTTGCGTACTTTTCGTTCAAAATAGTATTTGTCAGGCGGACAGCCGCCCAAGCAAACAGAGGTGAGGATATGGCAAACAAAAAACTGGGCCGGCAGACCGTGGCCCTGCAGGACCCGCCTTCGGTCATCGGCAGCGCAGCCGTGGTGGGCAAAAAAGAAGGGGAAGGTCCTCTGGCCGCCACCTTCGATCACATCAGCCAGGACGATTCCTTTGGAGAACGGAGCTGGGAAAAGGCGGAGAGCGCCATGCAGAAGCTGGCTCTGGCCGCCGCCCTCAGCAAGGCCGGCCTCAGTGTATCCGGTCTGGACTACCTGCTGGCGGGAGATCTGCTCAACCAGTGTATCGGCTCCGGCTTTGCCGTCCGGGGACAGGATGTGCCCTTCTTGGGGCTGTACGGGGCCTGCTCCACCATGGCGGAGAGTCTGTCCCTGGCCTCCATGCTGCTGGACGGGGGATACGGCACAAAGATCGCGGCCATGACCTCCTCCCACTTCTGCTCCGCCGAGCGGCAGTACCGCACCCCCCTGGAATATGGGGGCCAGCGCACTCCTACCGCCCAGTGGACGGTGACCGGGTCGGGCTGCGTCATTCTGGCCGACCAGGGGCCGGGACCCTATATCACCCACGTTACCACCGGCAAGGTTGTGGACAAGGGCATCAAGGACGCCGCCAATATGGGAGCCGCTATGGCGCCCGCCGCCTACTCCACGCTCTCAGCCCATTTTCAGGACACAGGCCGCAAACCCTCCGACTACGATCTGATCGTCACCGGCGATTTGGGTCAGCTGGGCCGGGACATTGTGGCCGACTGGTTCCACCGGGACGGCATGGACCTGAAAAACTTCAATGACTGCGGTACTCTGATCTACGATCTGGAGGGGCAGGACGTCCACTGCGGTGGCTCCGGCTGCGGCTGCTCGGCAGTGGTGCTGGCCGGGATGCTCCTTAACGGTATGGCAGGAGGCCGCTGGAAACGTATCCTGTTCTGCGGCACCGGCGCTCTCCTCTCCCCCACCTCCTCCCAGCAGGGGGAGAGTATCCCCGCCATCTGCCATGCGGTGGCGCTGGACATCAGAAAGTGAGGTATATCCATGGAGATTTTCTGGACCTATGCCCGGGTCTTTCTCTGCGGCGGGACCCTCTGCCTCATCGGGCAGATTCTCATTGACAAGACCTCCCTCACCCCCGCCCGCATTCTGGTCTTCTATGTGGTGGCCGGGGTGATCCTGGGGGGCCTGGGAATCTACCCCTGGCTGGTGGAGTGGGGCGGAGCAGGAGCCACCGTGCCCCTCACCGGCTTCGGCTATCTGCTGTCCAAGGGTGTGGCGGAGGCAGTGGCTGAAAAGGGAGCCCTGGGCATTCTGACCGGCGGCATTACTGCCGCGGCAGGCGGGATCACCGCTGCGGTGCTTTTCGGCCTGCTAGGGGCGCTGCTTTTCAAATCCCGCCCAAAATCTTGACAAACCGTCCCTGTGGTGGTAAAGTATCCGCCGTGAACGAGGGCGTTCCATGAAATGAGGCCGTACTGCCTCCTTTGATGGACGCCCTCGCTTTTTATTGTCAGGAGGGGATTGGATGACAAAGTATATTTTTGTGACCGGCGGCGTGGTTTCTGGTTTAGGCAAGGGCATTACGGCCGCTTCCCTGGGCCGGCTGCTGAAGGCCCGGGGGCTGAAGGTAGCCGCTCAGAAACTGGACCCGTATATCAACGTGGACCCGGGCACCATGAGCCCCTATCAGCACGGCGAGGTCTTTGTAACCGAGGATGGGGCGGAGACCGACCTGGATCTGGGCCACTATGAGCGCTTCATTGACGAGGATCTGAATCAGTTCTCCAACCTGACCACCGGCCGGGTCTATTCCAACGTGATTGCCAAGGAGCGCCGGGGAGAATATCTGGGCAAGACAGTTCAGGTCATCCCCCACATTACCGATGAGATCAAACGCTTTATCTACACGGTAGGCAGGAAAACAAATGCGGATGTGGTAATCACCGAGATCGGCGGCACCACCGGTGACATGGAGAGTCAGCCTTTTCTGGAGGCCATTCGCCAGGTAGGCCGGGAGGTTGGCCCTGGCAACGCCCTCTACATCCATGTGACTCTGGTTCCCTACCTGAAGGCCTCTGGTGAGCATAAGTCCAAGCCCACCCAGCACTCGGTGAAGGAGCTGCAGGGCATGGGCATTTCTCCCGATCTTATCGTGCTGCGGTGCGACGAGCCCATCACCGACCGCAGTATTTTTGAAAAAATCGCCGGGTTCTGCAACGTAAAACCGGACTGCGTCATCGAAAACGTCACCCTTCCCACCCTCTATGAGGCTCCCCTGATGCTGGAAGCCGCCGGTTTTTCCTCCGTGGTGTGTCGGGAGCTGGGACTGGAGGCCCCCGCACCCGACCTGGCCGAGTGGACCGCCCTGGTGGAACAGATCAAAGGTCTGCGCTCCACTGTCACCATTGGTCTGGTGGGCAAATATGTGCAGCTTCATGACGCCTATCTGTCTGTCGCCGAGGCGCTCCGCCACGCCGGTTATCCCCTGGGAGCCAAGATCGACATTCGTTGGATCGACTCGGAGACCGTCACCGAAGAGAACTACACCCAGGTACTGGCGGATCTGGACGGCATTCTGGTGCCTGGCGGCTTCGGTTCCCGGGGCATCGAGGGCATGATCCTGGCCGCCCGGTATGCCCGGGAACACCAGGTTCCCTATCTGGGTATCTGTCTGGGAATGCAGGTGGCGGTCATCGAGTTTGCCCGCCATGGGGCCGGGCTTGCAGACGCCCACTCCGGTGAGTTTGAACCTCAGTGCCCCCACAAGGTCATTGACTTTATGCCCGGCCAGAGCGACGAGATTGACAAGGGCGGCACCCTGCGGCTGGGGGCCTATCCCTGCGCCGTCCAGCCCGGAACCACGCTGGACCACTGCTACGGTGCGCCCCTGATCCAGGAGCGGCACCGCCACCGCTATGAATTCAATAACCAATTCCGGGAGACGCTCACTGAGGCCGGACTGGTGCTCAGCGGCCTGTCCCCCGACGCCCGGCTGGTGGAAGCTGTGGAACTGCCCAGCAGCCCCTTTTATGTGGGCGTGCAGTACCATCCGGAGTTTAAGAGCCGCCCCAATCGTCCTCATCCCCTGTTCCACGGCTTCGTGGCCGCTGCCGCTCATTGCCATCGTCAGGCCTGATCTCCCGCTTATGCAAGTCTATATATCGCTAGTTGCATAAAATTTAGCTTGTCAAAGCATCCCGTTTACAGTTATCTTTCCTAAATTCATTTGTACCACCAATTTCCTATTGACAAAAACAGCTGTCCACACTATACTTACACCATCAGTTGAGAACGAAGGCGTTCCAACCCGGCCAGGGTGGGAGCGCCTTCTTCTTTTTCTTTCAATTTGAAAGAAGGAAAGGAGATACCTGCAATGTCGTACACCAAGGAAGACATCATCCGCATCGTCCACGAGGAGGATATCGAATTTATCCGCCTCCAGTTCACCGACATCTTTGGTCAGCTGAAGAATGTGGCCATCACCGCCTCCCAGATTGAGAAGGCGGTCAACAATCAAATCATGTTCGATGGTTCCTCCATCGAGGGTTTCGTCCGTATCGACGAGTCTGACCAGTATCTCTATCCTGATCTGAACTCCTTCGTGGTCTTTCCCTGGCGGCCCAGCCACGGCAAGGTGGCCCGTCTGATCTGCGACGTCCACAACCCCGACGGCACCCCCTTTGTGGGCGACCCCCGAGGCACCCTGAAGCGTGTCCTCCAGCGGGCGAAGGACATGGGCTACGATGCCTTTAACGTAGGCCCCGAGGCCGAGTTCTTCCTGTTCCAGACCGACGACGAGGGCCGTCCCACCACCAAGACCAACGACGAGGCGGGCTACTTCGACCTGGGCCCCCTGGACCACGGCGAGGGCACCCGCCGGGAGATCTGTATGGCCTTGGAGCAGATGGGCTTCGAGATCGAGGCCAGCCACCACGAAGTGGCCGCAGGTCAGCACGAGATCGACTTCAAGTACGAGGAAGCCCTTCACGCTGCCGACAACATTATGACCTTCAAGCTGGCGGTCAAGACCCTGGCCCAGAAGAACGGCCTTCACGCCACCTTTATGCCAAAGCCCATCTTCGGCATAAACGGCTCGGGAATGCACACCAATATGTCCCTGTTCCGGGGCGGCAAGAACGCATTCTACGATCCCAGTGACGAGCGGGGCCTGTCCAAGGAAGCCTACTCCTTCATCGCCGGTCTGCTGGCCCATGTGAAGGGCATGGCCGCCGTGACCAACCCTCTGGTCAACTCCTACAAGCGTCTGGTGCCCGGCTACGAGGCCCCCTGCTACCTGGCCTGGTCCGCCTCCAACCGCTCCGCCCTCATCCGTATCCCCGCCTCCCGCGGCCAGTCCACCCGTGTGGAGCTCCGCTCCCCCGACCCGGCCTGCAACCCCTACCTGGAGCTGGCCGTCTGTCTGGCCGCCGGTCTGGACGGCATCGAGAAGGGCATGGTTCCCCCGGCGGAGGTCACCGAGAACATCTTTGTGATGGATCAGGCCACCCGCGAGGCCCACGGCATCGACTCCCTGCCCGGCTCCCTGGAGGAGGCCATCCAGGCTATGAAGGCCGACTCCCTCATTATGGACACTCTGGGCGAGCACATTACCAGCAACTATCTGGCCGGCAAGGAAGCCGAATGGGATGAGTACCGCACCCGTGTATCCTCCTGGGAGCGGGAGAAGTACATCATCAACTATTGATTTCTCAGCAACACCCTCCTCACAGTTGGGAGTGATGATCCATGGAACAGGTGATCGTTGCCTTTGAAAATACCAAAAGCGCAAGCCGCATCAAGGAGATCCTGGAGACCTCAGGCACGGCCTCCTGTATTCTCTGCAAGACTGCCGACCAGGTCCGCCGCACGGCAAATAAACTCCACATCACCGCAGTGATCTGCGGCTTCAAGCTGGCCGACCAGAGCGTGGAGGCTCTGGCAGGCGATCTGCCCTCCTCCTGTGCCGTCCTGGTTCTGGCCTCCCAGAACCTGCTGGACCTGCTGCAGAACGACGATCTCTTCCAGCTGCCCGCCCCGGTATCCAAAGGGGACCTGACCGCATCGGTGCGGATGCTTCTCCAGATGGGGCGGCGGCTGGAGCGGGCCCTGCGGCCCCGCCGCTCCCCGGAGGAGCTGGAAGTCATTCAGCAGGCCAAAGCCCTGCTGATGGACCGCAACGGCATGACAGAGGAGCAGGCCCACCGCTTTTTACAGAAGTCCAGTATGGACAACGGTACAAAATTGCTCCAGACCGCCCAAATGGTACTGGACAGCGCAGAATAGGGCAAACTAAACAGGACGAGACAATGCAGTCTCACGGCGGCAGTCGGGGACGTACTGCCGCCGTTTTTTACTACCGTCCCACTGCCCAAACTCACCCGGAAAGGGGAATGAACCATGAAAACAGAAGGCTATCCGCCCCGGGGACTCTATCATCCCGCCTTTGAACACGACAGCTGCGGTATCGGGGCCGTGGTGGACATCCAGGGCAAACCCAGCCACCAGACAGTGGACGACGCACTGAAAATTGTGGAGAAGCTGGAACACCGTGCTGGCAAGGACGCCGAAGGCAAGACCGGCGACGGCGTGGGCATTTTGGTCCAGATCTCCCACCGCTTTTTCTCCAAGGCTGCCCAGGCAGCGGGCATCCAGCTGCCCGGTCCCCGGGATTACGGCGTTGGTATGTTTTTCTTCCCCCAGGATACCCTGAAGCGGGGGCAGGCCAGAAAGATGTTCGAGGTCATCGCCGAGAAGGAGGGCCTCACCTTCCTGGGCTGGCGGGACGTACCGGTGTGCCCCGAAATCCTGGGGCAGAGGGCCCGGGACAAGATGCCAGTCATCCAGCAGGCCTTTGTGGCCCGCCCGGCAGACACGGAGCAGGGCCTGCCTTTCGACCGGAAGCTCTATATCGCCCGCCGGGTGTTTGAGCAGTCCAACGACAACACCTATGTACCCTCCCTGTCCAGCCGCACCATTGTTTATAAAGGAATGTTCCTGGTGGACCAGCTGCGGAAGTTCTATCCCGACCTGCAGAGCAAGGACTACCAGTCCGCCATTGCCCTGGTTCACTCCCGATTCTCCACCAACACCAATCCATCCTGGGAGCGGGCCCACCCCAACCGGCTCATGGCCCACAACGGCGAAATCAACACCATTCGCGGCAACGTGGACCGGATGCTGGCCCGGGAGGAGACTATGTCCTCTCCCCTGCTGGATGATCAGATGGACAAGGTGCTGCCGGTGGTCAATGTAAACGGCTCCGACTCCGCCATGCTGGACAACACCCTGGAGTTCCTCATGATGGCGGGCATGGACCTGCCTCTGGCCGTTATGGCCTGTATCCCGGAGCCTTGGATGGAGGACAAGGCCATCTCCCGGTCCAAGCGGGATCTGTACCAATATTACGCCACCCTGATGGAGCCCTGGGATGGCCCGGCTTCCATCCTCTTCTCCGACGGCGACGTGGTAGGGGCGGTGCTGGACCGCAACGGCCTGCGGCCTTCCCGGTATTATGTCACCCGGGACGGGCGGCTCATCCTCTCCTCCGAGGTGGGCGTACTGGATATCCCGGCGGAGCAGATCGTGGAGAAATCCCGGCTCCAGCCCGGACGGATGCTGCTGGTGGACACCACCCAGGGCCGCATCATCGGCGACGACGAGCTGAAGGAATCCTATGCCGCCCGGCAGCCCTACGGCGAGTGGCTGGACCGCAACCTGCTTCATTTAAAGGATCTGCCCATTCCCAACCGCCGAGTAGAGCGCCACACCAGAGAGGGGCTTCACCGCCTCCAGAAGGCCTTTGGCTACACCTATGAGGATGTGCGCAACACCATCCTCCCCATGGCCCGCACCGGTGCCGAGCCTACTGCCGCCATGGGCACCGACATTCCTCTGGCCGTGCTGGACCACAAGGATCAGCCCCTGTTCAGCTACTTCAAGCAGCTCTTTGCCCAGGTGACCAACCCGCCTATCGATGCCATTCGTGAGGAGATCGTCACCGACACCACTGTCTATGTGGGCGACGACGGCAATCTGCTCTCTGAAACGGCGGATAACTGCCGGGTACTTCAGATCCACAACCCCATCCTCACCTCCACCGATATGATGAAAATCAAGGCCATGAACCAGCCCGGCTTCCAGGTGGAAACGGTGTCCATTCTCTACTATAAGAACACCCCCTTGGACCGGGCCCTGGACCATCTGGCGCTGGCAGTGGACCGCGCCTGGCGAAAGGGCGCCAACATCCTTATTCTCTCCGACCGGGGTGTGGATGAGAACCATGTGGCCATCCCCTCCCTGCTGGCAGTATCCGCCATGGAGCAGCACCTGATCCGCACCAAGAAGCGCACCGCCGTCTCCATCCTGCTGGAATCCGCCGAGCCCCGGGATGTCCACCACTTCGCCACCCTGCTGGGTTACGGCGCCCGTGCCATCAACCCCTACCTGGCTGAGGAAACCATCGTGGAGCTCATCGAGGAGGGTCTGCTGGACAAGGACTACCACACCGCCGTGGCCGACTACAACGCCGCCATTCTCCACGGCATCGTAAAGATCGCCTCCAAGATGGGCATTTCCACCCTCCAGTCCTATCAGTCCGCCCAGATCTTTGAGGCCATCGGCATCAACAAGACGGTCATTGACAAATACTTCACCAATACCGTCTCCCGGGTGGGCGGTATCGGTCTGACCGAGATCGCCGCCATGGTGGACCGCAACCACTCCAAGGCCTATGACCCGCTGGGGCTGGGAGCCGATCCTACCCTGGACTCTCTGGGCGCCCACAAGGCCCGCTCCGGCGGTGAGGACCATATGTACAATCCCCAGACCATCCACCTGCTCCAGCAGGCCACCCGTCGGGGAGACTACGATCTGTTCAAGCAATACACCGCCCAGGTGGACGACGAAACCAGTCCCCACACCCTCCGCGGCCTGCTGGACATGAAGTACGTCGACACTCCCCTGCCTCTGGACCAGGTGGAGAGCGTGGACTCCATCGTCAAGCGCTTCAAGACCGGCGCCATGAGCTACGGCTCCATCTCCCGGGAGGCCCACGAGTGTCTGGCCCAGGCCATGAATCTGCTGGGGGGCAAATCCAACTCCGGCGAGGGCGGCGAGGAGCCCGACCGGCTGAAAGATCCCGCCCGCAACTCCGCCATCAAGCAGGTGGCTTCCGGCCGATTCGGCGTCACCAGTGAATATCTGGTGTCCGCCAAGGAGATCCAGATCAAGATGGCGCAGGGCGCCAAGCCCGGTGAGGGCGGCCATCTGCCCGCCGGGAAGGTATATCCCTGGATCGCCCGCTGCCGCCACTCCACCCCCGGCGTCACCCTGATTTCTCCCCCGCCCCACCACGACATCTACTCCATTGAGGACCTGGCCCAGCTGATCTACGACCTGAAGTGCGCCAACCGTCAGGCCCGCATCTCGGTGAAGCTGGTCAGCGAGGCAGGCGTGGGCACCATCGCCGCTGGCGTGGCCAAGGCCGGCGCTCAGGTGGTACTGGTGTCCGGCTATGACGGCGGCACCGGCGCCGCCCCCCGCACCTCCATTCACAACGCCGGCCTGCCCTGGGAGCTGGGCCTGGCGGAAACCCATCAGACCCTGATCCAGAACGGACTGCGGTCCCGGGTGGTGGTGGAGACCGACGGCAAGCTGATGAGCGGCCGGGATGTGGCCATTGCCTGTATGCTGGGCGCCGAGGAGTTTGGCTTTGCCACCGCTCCCCTGGTGACCATGGGCTGCGTCATGATGCGGGTGTGCAATCTGGACACCTGCCCTGTAGGCGTTGCCACCCAAAACCCGGAGCTGCGTAAGCGCTTTGCCGGCAAGCCGGAATATGTGGTCAACTTTATGCGCTTCATCGCCCAGGAACTGCGGGAGCATATGGCCAAGCTTGGTGTGCGCACTGTGGAGGAGCTGGTGGGCCGCACCGACCTTCTGGCCGTCCGCACCCCGGCAGTCAATGACCGGGCCGCCACGGTGGACCTGTCCGCCATTCTGGACAACCCCTATGTAGGCGCGGAAAAGGCCCACTTCGATCCCGCCGACGTCTACGACTTCCATCTGGAGGACACCGTGGACCTGAAGGTGCTGGAGCGCAAGCTGGGCAGCGCACTGGCCCAGGGTGCTCCCAAGCGTCTGGAAGTGGCGGTCTCCTCCACCGACCGGGCGGTGGGCACCATTCTGGGCTCCGATATCACCCGTCTCCACGGCGACAACCTGCCCGGCGGCACCTTTACGGTCAAATGCACCGGCGGCGGCGGCCAGTCCTTCGGCGCTTTCCTGCCCAAGGGCCTGACTCTGGAGCTGGAGGGCGACGCCAACGACTACCTGGGCAAGGGCCTCTCCGGTGGCCGTCTGGTGGTCTATCCCCCCAAGGACAGCACCTTTGATCCCGCGAAAAACATCCTGGTAGGCAACGTAGCCCTCTACGGCGCCACCAGCGGCCAGGCCTACCTGAACGGCGTGGCGGGCGAGCGTTTCTGTGTCCGCAACTCGGGCGCCACCGCCGTGGTGGAGGGCGTGGGCGACCACGGCTGCGAGTATATGACCGGCGGCCGGGTGGTGGTCCTGGGCCCCACCGGCAAGAACTTTGCCGCCGGTATGAGCGGCGGCGTGGCCTATGTGCTGGATGAGCACCGGGACCTGTACCTGCGGCTCAACAAGGCTCTGGTATCCATGGAGCCGGTCACGGAGAAGCACGACGACGCCGAGCTGCGGGAGCTGATCCAGGCCCACGCCGACGCCACCGGCTCGGCCAAGGCAAGCTATATTTTGGCTCACTTTGAGGACTATCTGCCTCTGTTCAAGAAGATCCTGCCCCACGACTACGACCGGATGCTGCGCACCATCGCCCAGTATGAGGAGAAGGGCATGAGCCGGGAGGAGGCCCAGGTAGAGGCCTTCTATGTCAATACCCACCAGAAGGGGGAATAACCATGGGAAAACCCACAGGATTTATGGAATATCAGCGCAGGGGGAATCCCTCTGAGACCCCTCTGGAGCGCATCAAGCACTACAACGAGTTTCACCCCCGGCTGGGCCGGGACGACCGGCGGCGGCAGGGCGCCCGGTGCATGGAGTGCGGCGTACCCTTCTGTCAGTCGGGGGCGGTACTGAACGGCATGGTGTCCGGCTGTCCCCTCCACAACCTAATCCCCGAGTGGAACGACCTGGTGTACACCGGCAACTTTACCCACGCACTGGAGCGGCTTTTAAAGACCAATAACTTCCCTGAGTTTACCGGTCGGGTGTGCCCCGCCCTGTGCGAGGCAGCCTGCACCTGCGGTCTCCATGGAGACCCGGTTACCGTAAAGGATAATGAGCTGGGTATCATCGAGGACGCCTGGGACCGGGGCCTCATGTCCCCCCGTCCTCCCAAAGCCCGCACCGGCAAAAAGGTCGCGGTGGTTGGTTCTGGCCCTGCCGGTCTGGCCTGTGCCGACCAGCTCAACCATCGGGGCCACAGCGTTACCGTCTTTGAGCGGGAGGACCGGCCCGGCGGCCTCTTGATGTACGGTATTCCCAACATGAAGCTGGAAAAGCCGGTGGTCCAGCGGCGGCTGGACAAGATGGCCGCTGAGGGAATCACGTTCCGTACCGGCGTGGATGTGGGCAAGGACCTCAGCCCGGAGCAGCTGCGGCGGGACTTTGACGCAGTTGTGCTGTGCTGCGGCGCTGCCCAGCCCCGGGATCTGGCCGTTCCCGGCCGGGAGCTGGACGGGGTGTGGTTCGCGGTGGACTTTTTAAAGGAGACCACCCGTTCCCTGCTGACCCACGATCTGGCCGAGGGCACCTACCCCTCCGCCAAGGGCAAGCACGTTGTCATCGTGGGCGGCGGCGACACCGGCAACGACTGCGTTGGCACCTGCATCCGCCACGGCTGCGCCAGCGTGACCCAGCTGGAGATGATGCCCAAGGCCCCCGATCAACGGGCAGAAAATAACCCCTGGCCGGAGTGGCCAAGGGTGTGCAAGACCGATTACGGACAGGAGGAGGCCATCGCCCTCTTTGGCCACGATCCCCGGGTCTATGAGACCACTGTGGCCGAATTGATGGGCGACAAGGACGGCAAGCTGAAGGCAGTGAAAACCGTCAAGCTGGGTCCCGACCACCAGCCCATCCCTGGCACCGAGGCGGTACTGGACTGCGAGCTGCTCCTCATTGCCGCCGGATTCCTGGGACCCCAGGACTATGTACCCGAGCTTTTCGGACTGGAACGCACTCCCCGCTCCTGTGTCAAAACGGCGGAAGGCGGCTACGCCACCACCGTTCCCGGCGTCTTTGCCGCTGGCGATATGCGCCGTGGACAGTCTCTGGTGGTGTGGGCCATCCGGGAGGGCCGTGAGGCCGCCCGGGACGTAGATCAGTATTTGATGGGATACACCAATCTATAAAGAAAGCCCCCCGGCCAAGCCGGGGGGCTTTTGCTTGATTTACAGCGCGGCGATTACCTGATACATCAGCATGAAGTGGAACAGGGAGCCCGCCAGGATAAACACATGGAAGATCTCATGGCAGCCGAACTTGGGGTTATTGCGGCCAGGCCACTTGACGGCGTAGAGTACACCGCCGATGGTATAGAGCACACCGCCGCCCAGCACCCAAAACATTCCCGCCCCAGGCAGCACCTGCATCAGGGGCACCAAAGCAATGATGGCCAGCCAGCCCATGGCGATATAGATGCCGGAGGTGAGCCAGCGGGGGGCGGAGAGCCATACCAAGGTGAGCACCAGTCCCGCCAGAGCCAGCCCCCAGATCACGCCGAAGAGGCTCCAGCCCCAACCGCCCATCTCCCGCAGGGCTACCAGACACACAGGGGTGTAGCTGCCGGCGATGAGAAAATAGATGGAGGCGTGGTCATACTTCCGCAGGGCAATACGCCCGGCCACGCTGGTATTGATGCAGTGGTACAAGGTGCTGGCGGTATACAGGCCCACCATGCTGATCCCATAGATCAGGAAGGAGACCAGATGCCACACGCTCAGCTCCTCCAGCAGGCAGCGGGCCACCAACAGCACCGTGCCCACGGCGGCCAGCGCCGCGCCCATGCCGTGGGTAATGGCCGACCAGGGCCGCAGACCGTCATAGGGGTCCCGCTCTTGTTTTGCCTTCCGGACCGGACGAGCCTTGGGATGATAATAGAGGGCGGAAGGGTTGCCTCTTAAAATATTCTCCTGATTCATACCATACACCTGCCATTCTGTCAAAGCTGATAGGAGATATCTTTTCTTCTCTTATAGTATAGTTCTAATCTTATAATATTGTCAACAGCAAATGGTAATATAATTTTTAAAATTATATTACCATTTCTGTACATGATGTCTGTAGCATACCCTTTTCTCCCCCATCCTATCCTCTTTTCAGAAAAGACAGCAAAAAGCGGCGGTTTTTACAAAAAACCGCCGCTTTTGATTCAAATCCAATTAACCTTTTTTAATGTCCCGGGTGGCGTAGGCGTTCAAGTCCATGCCGCCCCGCTTTCCCGCCAGATATTCATAGTAGCCCTGGCAGCCAATC
Organism: Flavonifractor sp. An91; assembly: GCF_002159225.1. Taxonomy (NCBI): domain Bacteria; kingdom Bacillati; phylum Bacillota; class Clostridia; order Eubacteriales; family Oscillospiraceae; genus Flavonifractor; species Flavonifractor sp. An91. The sequence goes on from NZ_NFHA01000002.1 coordinate 176,891, forward strand.
ATGGCCCCGTTGTCCCCGCACAGAGACAGAGGAGGCAGGAACAGCTGATCGCCGGACTGACGGCAGGCTGTCTCCAGATCGGCCCGGATACGGGAATTGGCCGCCACGCCGCCCGCCACAGCAATTTTGCCATAGCCGCAGCGCTTGGCCGCCTCCATGGTACGGGGTACCAGGGTATCGCTAACGGCGGCGGCAAAGGAGGCCGCCAGGCCCTTCATGTCCAGCTCGTCCCCCTTCTGCGCGGTGTTGTGGGCCAGATTGAGCACCGCTGTCTTAAGCCCGGAGAAGGACATATCCAGAGGGGCGTCCGCCACATGGGCCCGGGGCAGCTCGTAACGGGTATCATCACCGCCCTGGGCCAGCTTGTCCATAGGGGCCCCGCCGGGATAGCCGATGCCCAGCACCCGGGCCACCTTGTCAAAGCACTCCCCCGCCGCGTCGTCCCGGGTAGCACCCAGGATCTCCATATCAGTGTAGCCCTTTACGTCCACGATCATGGTGTTGCCGCCGGAGACACAGAGACACACAAAGGGGGGCTCCAGGTCGGGGTGGGCGATGTAGTTGGCGGCGATATGGCCCCGGACATGATGGACCGGGATGATGGGCACATTGAGGCCGTAGGCCACCGACTTAGCAAAGTTCACGCCCACCAGCAGGGCGCCGATGAGGCCGGGGGCGTAGGTCACCGCCACAGCGTCGATGTCGCTCCGGGTGATCCCCGCCTGCTGGAGGGCCTGATCGGCCAGCCCGGCGATGGCCTCGATGTGCTTGCGGGAGGCAATCTCAGGCACCACGCCGCCGTAAATGGCGTGCATATCCGCCTGGGAGGCGATGGCGTCAGACAGGACGGTGCGGCCGTCCTTCACCACCGCCACGGCAGTCTCGTCGCAGGAGGATTCAATGGCTAAAATATTCATAGCGTTTCCTTCTCTTCTGAAAAAGTAATGGTCATCAGCAGGGCATCCTCATGCTCCTCCCGGTAGTAGTTCTTCCGGCGACCCACCGTCTGAAAGCCCAGCTTTTCATACAGGGCAATGGCGGGGGCGTTGCTCTCCCGCACCTCCAGAGTGAGGAAGGCCAGGTGGGCCTGCCCAAACCGGATGTAAGCACCCAGGATGGCCTCTGCCACCCCCTGGCGGCGGTAAGCCGGAGCCACCGCGATCTTCTCCAGGGTACCCTCGTCCAGCACGGCCCGCACCTCTCCGTAGCCCAGCACGGTGCCGTCCTCCCCCTCGGCCACCACCAGGGAGATCATATCGTTATACAACTCCTGCTCCAGCAGGGCCTCCGACCAGGGGTGGGAAAAGCACTCCCGCTCGATGGCCGCCACCTGGCTCAGGTGGGACTTGTCCATAGGGACCAGTTTATAATTCACAGTATCCGCTCCTTAAAACGCCAAACTGCAGATCAGTTCAACCAGCAGAAACAGCAGGATTCCAACACCCAGCAGGAGAAACAGCACGCCCGCCAGTCGTGTCACCGTGAGATACCAGTCAGATGGCTCTCCGCCTATGGTATCCAGAAAATGTTCCAGCTTCCAGCAGAGTTCCGGCTTGGCCAGCATAAAAATACCCAGGGCAATGCAGGCCAACGCAGCCAGGCACATCAGCAAACGCTCCATTCCGTCTCTCCTTTCTCCATCCACGCCGGCGGGCCGGGCGGCAACTCATCCGGCCCCAGAGGCACCTTCACATCGGTGCGGTCAGGGCCGTAAATAGCCCTGTGCAGGGCCATCACCGGGGCCAGATCCGCGGGCAGTTCCGGCAGAAAGGTGGTAAACCTCATCCCACAGGTGGCCATATCGTAGGCAGGCACAAAACCGCACCGCTCATAAAACCGAAGCCGCCGCTGCCGTAGCGCATTCTCCGCCAGATCGTCCCCTTCCACTGGCCGCTCCGCCTCAATGAGCAGCAGAGACTTCCCCGCCAGCTGCTCCACCAGCATCCGGACAATCTGACCGCCCAGGCCTCCATTCCGCCGGGCGGCGGTCACCCCCAGATAGTCCAGCAGAATGCAGCTTTTGTCGGCGGGTTCCATCCAAAGGGTGGCGTAGCCCAGCAGGGTGTCACCGTCAAAGAGGCCCCACACCTCATAGCGCCCCTGGTCCATCAGAGCCAGAATGTCCCCAAAGGGCTTGCGCTCATTGGGCGGAAATGCTTCGGTCAGTTCCTGTTCATACCAGGGGATCAGCTCCCTGTCGGTCAGCCTCCTCAACTCCACAGCAGGCTCCTTTCAGCCCTTGGCCTCCGCCCAGCTCTTCCCGGCATGAGCCTCGGCAATGAGAGGCAGGGCCAGCTGCACCACCTGCTCCATCTCGTTCTCCAGCAGAGCCTTGACCCGGTCGGTCTCCCCTTCCGGGCACTCCACGATGAGTTCGTCGTGGACTTGAAGAATCAGTCTTGCCTCCAACCCCTCGACCCGCAGCTTGTCACGCACCCGGATCATGGCCAGCTTGATGATATCGGCGGCGGTACCCTGGATGGGCATATTCAGGGCCACCCGCTCCCCGAAGGAGCGCATATTGAAGTTGGAGGATTTCAGCTCGGGCAGCCAACGGCGGCGGCCCATGAGGGTAGACACATAGCCGTCTGCCTTGGCCTGCTCCACCACCTGGGTCATATAGGCGTGGACGCCGGAGTACTTCTCAAAGTACTTCTCCATATACTCCTTGGCCTCCGCCCGGGTCACCCCGATGTCCTGAGACAGGGAGAAGTCGGAGATACCGTAGACAATACCGAAGTTCACCGCCTTGGCCCGGCGGCGCATCTCGTGGGTCACATCTTCAGGAGCCACCCCAAACACCTGGGAAGCGGTAACGGTGTGGATGTCCTCCCCGGAGCGGAAGGCGGCGATCATGTGCTCGTCCCCGGCAATGTGGGCCAACAGCCGCAGCTCGATCTGGGAGTAGTCGGCGTCCACCAGCATCTTTCCCGCCGGAGCCACAAACATCTTCCGCAGCTCCGCCCCCAGTTCGGTGCGGACGGGGATGTTTTGCAGGTTGGGCTCGGTAGAACTGAGACGTCCGGTGGCGGTGACGGTGTTCTGGAAGGAGGTGTGAATGCGCCCGTCGGCGGCGATCACCTTGGTGAGCCCGTCCACATAGGTGGACTTCAGTTTGGCCAGCTGACGGTAGTCCAGCACCGCCTCCACAATGGGGTGCTTGTCCCGCAGCTTTTCCAGCACCTCGGCGTTGGTGGAGTAGCCGGTCTTGGTCTTTTTCACCGGGGGCAGGCCCAGTTTGTCAAAGAGGATCTTGCCGAACTGCTGAGTGGAATTGATGTTGAACTGCTCCCCCGCCAGTTCGTAGATCAGGGCCTCATCGGCCTGAATCCGCTCATCCAGCATCTGGCCAAAGGCGGTGAGGGCGTTCCGATCCACCAGCACCCCGGCGTGTTCCATCTCCGCCAGCACCGGGCACAGGGGGAGCTCCACCTCATAGTACAGCTTATCCATACCCAGCTCCGTGAGCCGGGGGGCCATAGCCTCCTTCAACGCGCCGATAAGGGCGCAGTGGGACAGGAAGGCCCCCAGTACCGCCACCTGATCCCCCAATGGCGTCCAGGCGTCCTTGGCCAGGTAGGTATCCTTGGCCTTGGCATACTCATGGTTGAACCACCGCATACCCAAAGTCTCCAGCTCGTAGCTGCCGTCGGTGGGAGCCAGCAGATAGGCCGCCAGAGCCGTATCAAAGACAAAGCCGCCTCCCTCGATGCCCTCGTTCAGCAGTCTGGACAGCAGGGTTTTCACATCGTGGGTGTTCTTCTTGATGTCAGGAGCAAAGAGGGCTTTCAAAACGCTGTTATACCCCTCCAGCTGGTCAGCCCGGAGAATGGCGGCGTGGCTATCCTGCTCACTCTCCCAGTGCTCCACCACAACCACGTCCAGAGAGGGCAGGGCCAGCACATCCACGCTGTCTTTCTGCCGCCAGATAGACAACAGCTCCTCTGCCCGGTTCAAATCGGTGACATCTTCACTGGTGCAGGTGCCGGTAAACTGTTCCTCCTGCTGCACCTCCCCCTGAGGCGCGCTGAGGCCCAGCTTGTCGATGAGCTTATTGAACTCCAGCTTGAGGAAAAACTCGTACAGGACGGCGGCATTGGGTTCCTTCCGCAGGTTGGCCTCGGGGGTGAAGTCGATGGGGGCATCGCAGTGGATGAGGGCCAGGTCGTAGGACATTTTAGCCTGGTCTGCCCCTTCGGTCAGTTTCTTAAGCACGGCAGGCTTGGCCTCTACGCTGTCCAGATCCTGATAAATGGCTTCCACGCTGTGGTAGCGCTGGATCAGGTCCATGGCGGTCTTTTCACCGATCCCCTTGACACCGGGGATGTTATCGCTGGTATCCCCCATCAGTGCCTTCAGGTCCACCATGTGGATGGGATCAAAGCCGTAGGCCTCCCGGAAGGCCTCGGGGGTCATCTCCTTGGTGGTGGTCTGGCCCATACGGGTGGACACCAGCTTCACCCGGGTGGTATCGGTGACCAGCTGGAGGGAGTCCTTGTCGCCGGTGACGATGACGGTATTCCACCCGGCGGCGGTATCCTTCACCGAGATGGTACCGATGAGGTCGTCGGCCTCCCAGCCATCCATCTCATAGCGAGGGATGTTCATGGCCTCCAGTACCTGCTTCAGGATAGGCAATTGAGCCGCCAACTCCTCCGGCATCCCCTTCCGCTGGGCCTTATAGCCTTCATAGGCCAGGTGGCGGAAGGTGGGGGCCTTTCGGTCAAAGGTGACACACAGGGCGTCTGGCCGCTCCTCGTCTATCAGCTTGAGCAGGATGTTCACGAAGCCATAGACGGCGTTGGTGGGGGTGCCGTCCTTGGTGGTGAGCAGCTTGATGCCGTAAAAGGCCCGGTTGATGATGGAATTGCCGTCAATGACCATAAGCTTCATGAAAGGACCTCCTGCTGTCCGGCACACCGGACATAAAATCTCAGGTTATAGTATACCAGCTTTCTCCGTCCCATACAAGAGAAACGCCCGCCGGGTCACCTCACAATGGTGACCGCTATGCGTGCCGAGGCCAAATACCCCTCGGCAGAAGCCAGCAGGATATAGATCCTTCTGAGACGGCGGTATCAGGAAGGTCCTTCCCCTCCGGCTTCAGGCATGGCTAACATTCCGCGCCCAATAACGCCGCATATGCCGGCGCACAGACTTGCTCAGCGCAGGAATGCCCAGCAGTTCCAGTCCGGTCTGCCAGGTGCAGCCCACTTGTCTGAACAATACATCCAGCTCCCCGGGCAGCTCCTCCCGGCAGGGAGGCTGACCTGTCCGTCGGACCGCCGCGCAGTACTCCCCCAGTGTTTGTCGGGCATCCTCATCCAGGCATACGCCCCGGGACGCGCACCGCTTCAGGAAGGGCAGGGTGTCCACCCGCTCGGGCCAGTCCGCCGGCCACATCCGCTCTGCCGCCTGCTGGCGGCTCCTGCCCCGGGCCCGCCAACAGGCATGATGGAGGGAACCAAAGCGCTTTTCCAGATACCAGCGGTAGACGCACAGCAGCCGTTCCGGACGGGGCGAACCATTGCGCCCCTCCATGGTCTCCACCAGTGACTCCAATAGTTCTTCGTCGGAAAAGCTGGTATACACCTGTCTGCCAATGGGACATTCCGGGGAAAAATAGAGGGTAAGATCTCCATCCAGCTGCTGAGATAATCCGGGCGTATCGGTCATCTCCTCCTCCAGTTCCGCCAGCCACTGGCGATATTCATTCAATTCCCGCTGGGACAATCTGTTCTTTCCGGTCCGTTCCATAGCTTTACTACCTCCCTGCCGCTGCAAATGGATTCCGGCGGGGACATCTATGGCCCAGGCCATAGCAAAAGAAAAGAGTTTCCCGGACGGGAAACTCTTTTTTCATCAGCTCAAACGCCTGTGCTGTCACGCGCCATTTCCCCGCCGAATATGCGCGTTACCGTCGCGGCTGGCTGGTCTCCTGGCTTGGATTCAACCTTACGCCCGTCTTCCCATCCGTACCCGGACAGTGACCTTATGAGCGCTCGTCATCCTTACAGTAGAGAGGGCTGCTGCGGACTTGCACCGCATTCCCATTGAAAGCTCCGCCCCTGAGGACGGATAGCTACCAACCGCTGATTGGATTCAGTTGTTGTTTCTATTATATCATCTTCGTCCGAAAATACAATGCTTACTTTGGTTACATCCCGCCGTAAGGTCCGTTCCACCCGCCGGGCTGAGGCCGCTGAGGAAAGGCTCCATACACCACCCAGTTATAAAAATTGGCATTGGCCGCCCCCATATAGGGGCCGATCCACAGGCTCAGAATACCCAGGGTGAAGGGAGACAAAATCAGCCATCCCAGGAAGGACAGGTCCTGTACGAACAGTGCCATGATATTGCCCCGCATGGCGCTGCGGCTGTGGCGAATGGCCTCCAGGGCGCCCATCTCCGGGTGGTCCAGCAGAAAGTAGACCGCCAGCCGGTAACGATAGGATATGGCAATCATCCAAACCAGCATGATTAAAGCGCCGACAAGGATCAGGGTGACGCTGTGCATTAGATAGGCCAGGAACACAAAGCCCACATAGACCGCCATACCGATGAGCCCCCACAGGAACACAAACAGGGCCGACAGGAAATTCACAGCCAGTGCCCGTCCTATCGTATAAAAGCCATCCAGCAGATTTCGGTAGCTGGGACCTTCCCGCCGGGTCAATCGCAGGCTATAGGAGGTATATCCGTAATCCATCACCCAGCTATAGAGCGCCAGCAGCAGCTCCATAACCAGAATCACCGCAATACGCTGGGGGGTAAAGATGGCGGTCAGGATCTCTTCCACTTCATAGTTGGTCTCTGTCAGATAAAAATAGGCAGCCTGAAAAGGCTCAGATACAAAATTCAGCACCACACTGCTCAGTACACCGGTCAGCAGCACATACACCAGCGTCACCAGCATGGGGTGGGGATAGGCCCCCCGCATGGCATCCCGTGCCAGCCACTTGGACTCAGGACGGTTATATCCCATGGTACTCCCTCACAATCGTTTCTACCTTGTTGAGGAAATGATACCACATCATGTTTCCGATTGCAACCCGGGCAGCACCACCGTAAAGGTCACGCCCCCCGTCCGGTTGACCGCCCAGCAGCGGCCTCCATGGGCCTCCACCGCCGCCCGGACAATGGCCAGGCCCAAACCGGTACCTCCGTCCGCCCGGCTGCGGCCCTCATCCCCCCGGTAGAAGGGCTCGAACAGGCGGTCCAGATGTTTTTGCGGGATGACGGGGCCGTCGTTGTCCACGGTCAGCGTGATCCGCCGTCCCTTTTGGGCCAGGGCAATGGTCACCGCGCCGCCGGGGGTGCAGTGGCGCAGGGCATTGTCCGCCAGATCATCCACCACTTCTTCCAACCGCAGCCGGTCCCCCAGCATGGATGCCGGGGCCAGTTGAGTACGCAGTTCAATGTTCTTTTCCTCCGCCAGCAGGGACAGCCGTGCAGCACCATTCTCCACCAGAGCAGCCAGATCCAGGGGCTCCCGCTCCACCTTGCCGCCTCTTTCCAGCCGGGCCAGGTCCATCAGGCTCCCCACCAGGGCCGCCATCCGGTCGCTCTCAGCCACCACGGTGTCCAGGTACTGGCCCCGCTTGGCGGGGTCGATGTCCTCCCGCAGGGCCTCGGCATGGGTGCGCAGCACCGCCAGAGGAGTCTTGAGTTCATGGGCCGCCCCCCGGACGAAGGCCCGTTCCCGCCGGATGGCCCGACTCTCCAGCCAGGCGGTGAACAGGGCCAGTGCCACCGCCGCCGCCAGGGTGAGCAGAGCCGCCGGCTCCAGGCCGGCCAGCAGGTAATCCCCCGGCAGGCAATAGTTGGAGGCCACCGGATGCACGCCGTACTCCCTCAGATCGGCGTTTCCATTTCCCTTGTAAATCGTGTAAGTTCCGGTGGAGTATGCGTACATCCACCGGGGATTTTCCGCTTCAACAGCGTCTACCTGCGCCACCATGTCCCGATACTGCTCCAGCCGTCTCGCCGGCCCGCCCCGGCCCGTCAGAGCACAGTAACATTCCAGCCATATGGCCTGAAAGTGCTCCGCCTCCCGGTCGGGAAAGAGTTGGGCGTCGGAATCGGCCAGTACCACCCGCTCCTCCCCAAAGTGCAGAGTGAGGGTCCGGACATAGATCACCTCCCCCTCCTCCCAGCCGGTCAGTTCGATTTTGTCCGGGCCGATACCGGTCCAGAAGCTGTGGTCAGAGTAGCCGTTCAGAATGCGGGCGGCTGCCATCTGCCCCTCCTCGGTCAGGGCCGGGTCAAAGAGGAGATACCGCAGCTCCGTCGTCCCGTCCGGCTGGTACACCGCGCTGCGACCTGCCAGCATCTGGCTCTGTCCCAGCCGCTCCCCCTCCTGGTCGTACACCCGCACAAAGAATTGCCCGCCGTACTTCTTCAGGGTATCGCAGCTGTTCATGGTCAGCATGACGGATAATTCGTCCTTCTCCCAATCTGGAATCTCCCCCTCCTCAGGCGGAGTGGGGATGGAAAAGCTGGTGGTTCCCTGCGTGATGGCATTGGGAAGCTCATACTGCTGACTGATAATGTCCTCCCAACTCCACTGGTGATTGACCCAGAGCATAGCGCCTATGGCCACCCCCCAGAGGAGCAGAGAGACCAGCAGCGATTTGGCAAAGCATCTGAAAAACAGCCGTTTGTCCTTCATATTACTCACCCTCCATCCGATACCCCGCCTTGAATACCGTCTTGATCTGCTTTCCGGCGCTCCCCAGGGCCAAGCGCAGGCTTTTGATCCGCACATCCACCGCCCGCTGGCCTCCCTCGAAGTCGATGCCCCACACCTTGTCCAGCAGCTGGTCCCGGCTGAGCACCTGACCTTTGTTGCGGATGAGGCAGAGCAGCAGATCATATTCCCGGCGGGTCAGGCTTACCGGCTTCCCCGCCACGGTGCAGGTACGCCCCGCCAGATCCAGGGCGATGACCCCGCACCTCAGAGTCTCGCTGTCTCCCGCTCCCCGGCTGCGGCGGATCACCGCCCTTGTCTTGGCCAGCAGCACCGCCAGGGAGAAGGGTTTGGTCACATAGTCATCCGCGCCCAGGGCGTACCCCTGAAGCACATCCTCTTCACTGCCCAGAGCGGTAAGGAAGAGGATGGGCATCCGGCTCTTGGCCCGTACCACCCGGCAGACCGAAAAGCCGTCCAGGTTTGGCATGAGCACGTCCAGCAGCATGGCATCGTAGTCGTGGTCCCGCAGCAGGTCTAGCGCCTCCTCCCCGTCCCGAGCCAGGTCGCAGTCCAGACCGTGGGCAGTAAAGTAATCCCGGATAATATCACGGATACGGGCCTCGTCCTCCACCACCAGAATATGGTCCGCCATGGCTCCCCTCTCCTTTCATTCACAGGATAGCAAAAAGATATGTCCATCTGATGTCAAAAAAGGCGCTGCAATGATATTGCAGCGCCTTTTAATTGTTCCTGCTTAGCCTCTCAATTCCAGAAGCTTCTGCTTCAGCTCGCCTTCGATACGGCCCAGCTCCGCTTCGGCCTCCCGGCGCTTCTGGGCGCCCTCCTGCTGGATGTTCATGACCTCATCCAGGGTGGAGATGAGCTGCTGGTTGGTATGCTGGAGGGTCTCCAGGTCCACCACGGAGCGCTCGGCCTCCTTGGCGGTCTCCAAAGTGCCCATTTTCAGCATATCGGCGTTCTTTTGCAGCAGTTCGTTGGTCATGTTGGTCACCGCGCTCTGGGCGGCGGTGGCCTGACGGGAGTGCTCCAGCCCCAGGGCCAGCACCATCTGGCTCTTCCACAGGGGGATGGTGTTCACCAGAGAGGACTGGATCTTCTCCAGCATCAGGGTGTCGTTGTTCTGGATCAGCCGGGTCTGGGGCCCCATCTGGATGGAAATCATCCGGGTCAGCTCCAGGTCGTGGATCTTCTTCTCAAAGCGGGTGCACATATTGGCCAGGTCGTTATAGGCCTGGGCGTCCTCCTGGGCGCCGCTCTGGGCCGCCTTCTGACGCAGCTGCTCCAGCTCTCCGGCCCGCACCTGGGCCAGGCGCTTCTTGCCCGCCAGGATATACATGGTCAGTTCCTTATAATATTTGGTGTTGAGGTCGTACATCTGGTCCAGCATGGCGATGTCCTTCATCAGGGTCACCTGGTGGGCCTCCAGCACCTCCACGATCTTGTTTACGTTGGTCTCCGCCTTGGAGTAGGAGGCCTTCATGGCCTCCAGCTGGTTGCGCTTCTTCTTGAAGAAGCCGAAGAAGCCCTTCTCGTCCTCCTCGCCGCCGAAGCCCTTCAGCTCCACCACCAGAGAGGACAGGGCCTGTCCCACCTCGCCCAGATCCTTGGTACGCACCGAGTTGAGGGTATTTTCCGAGAAACCGGCAATGTTCTTCTGGGCCGCAGCGCCGTACTGGAGCACCAGATTGGTATCGGTCAGATCGATCTTCTGGGCAAAGTCATCCACCATCTTGCGCTCAGCTTCGGTGAGCTGGCTTTCGTCCAACTGAATGGCCTTGGCCTCCTCACTGGCGTTGGGGTCCAGGCTCAACTGAGGCGCGGCAGGCGCTTCCGCTGCGGCGGTACCCAGATCCGGGGTCAGCGTCAGCTCCGGGGTAAAATCCATGTTGTCAGCCATGACTGCGTCCCTCCATATTCCATACCGGCAGCGCCGGCTTGTTCTTCCAAATCATTGTACCGTTCCCCCATTCCCCTGTCAAGAACACGTTGACTTTCCCTCAAAAAGTCAGTATCATTAAAAACATATTCCGATATTCCGTTTTGAGAGAGGAAGTCTTGCCCCATGCTCACCCTGAAAGAATTTAAGGAGGCCCGCAGCGTGCTCTCCGGGGTCATCCGGAACACCAGTCTGGTCTACAGCACCGCCTTTTCCAAGGCCACCGGCAATCATGTGTACATCAAGCCGGAAAATATGCAGGTTACCGGCGCCTACAAGATCCGGGGCGCCTACTATAAAATCAGCACCTTGACCGAGGAAGAAAAGGCCAAGGGTCTGGTCACCGCCTCCGCCGGCAACCACGCCCAGGGTGTGGCCTACGCCGCCCAGCAGGCCGGCGTGAGCGCCACCATCGTCATGCCCACCACCACTCCCCTGGTGAAGGTGAACAACACCAAGGATTACGGCGCCAAGGTGGTGCTCCACGGCGAGACCTTTGACGACGCCGCCGAGCTGGCCGCCAAGCTGTCCGCGGAGGAGGGCCTGACCTACGTCCATCCCTTCAACGATCCCGCCATCGCCACCGGCCAGGGCACCATCTCTTACGAAATCTTCCAGGACCTGCCCGACGTGGACGTGATCCTGGTGCCCATCGGCGGCGGCGGACTGGCCACCGGCGTGTCCACCCTGGCCAAGCTGCTCAACCCCAACGTCACCGTCATCGGCGTGGAGCCCACCGGGGCCGCCTCCATGAAGGCCAGCCTGGATGCCGGTCATGTGGTCACCCTGGACAAGGTGGAGACCATTGCCGACGGCGTGGCGGTCAAGACCCCCGGCGACCAGATCTTCCCCTACATCCAGCAGAACATCGACGACATCATCACCATCGACGACGACGAACTGGTAGATGCCTTCCTGGATATGATGGAAAAGCACAAGATGATCGTGGAAAATGCCGGTCTGCTGCCCATTGCCGCCCTGAATCACCTCAAGTGCAAGGGCAAGAACGTGGTGCCTGTCCTCTCCGGCGGCAACATGGACGTGATCACGGTAGCCAGCTTGGTACAGCACGGTCTCATCAACCGGGGCCGGGTATTCACCTTCTCGGTGCAGCTGCCCGACCGTCCCGGCGAGCTGCTGCGGGTGGCCCAGATCGTGGCCGAGGCCAACGGCAACATCATCAAGCTGGAGCATAACCAGTTTATCAACATCAATCGCCAGAGCGGCGTGGAGCTGCGGGTTACCCTGGAGGCCTTTGGCCACACCCACAAGCGGGCCATTTTGGACGCCATGTGTGCTGCCGGCTATCAGGCCCGGGAGTGCCACACCAACGACTTCTATAATTAAGCGGACCGGCCCCCGCAAGCCAACTGTGTCCGGGGGAGTATACTCCCCCGGACACTATATGATGCGGCGCGCGATTCCGGAGCATGGACCGCCGGGCCGGCAACCCGTGGGTACGCGGGGGAGCGGCGGGGCCCCGGGCGTCATCCGCTTGCTGTATCTTATGTTCCCAACTTTCCCTTTGCCCCGGCCCATCCGCCAACGAGGGACAGGCTCTTTGCCCGTTCTCCCCATCTTTTTTGATAATGGAGTGGTAAATGATGATCAAGATCGCCCCTTCCATCCTCTCCGCCGATTTTGTAAACCTGGAGCGGGATATCCAGCGGGTATCCTCCGCCGACTGGCTCCACGTGGACGTCATGGACGGCTGCTTTGTCCCCAACATCACCATCGGCGTACCGGTGGTCCAGTCCATCCGCAAGTGCACCGATATGTTCCTGGACGTGCACTTGATGATCGACAAGCCGGTGCGCTACATTGAGGCCTTTGCCAAGGCGGGGGCCGACCTGCTGTCGGTCCACCTGGAGGCCGACCACCCCACCCGTATCGCCGAGGCGCTCCGACTCATGGACGAGTTCGGGGTGAAAAAGGCGGTAGCACTGCGGCCCATTACTGCCGCCAGCGCCATCCTCCCCTACCTGGAGAACCTGGATATGGTGCTGGTCATGACGGTGGAGCCTGGCTTCGGCGGCCAGGCCTTTATGGAACACCAGCTGGACACCATCCACCAGGTCCGTACCCTCATCGATCGCTATAATCCCGCCTGCCGTCTGGAGGTAGACGGCGGCATCAGCCCCAAAACTGCCGGGAAGGTGATCTCCGCCGGCGCCGATACCCTGGTGGCCGGTTCCGCAGTGTACGGAGCGGTGGACCCCGCCGCCGCCATCGCCGCCCTGCGGGAGGGCTGACCATGCCTGCGCCCCTGACCGACCGGCAGGCCAAAGGCCTGGGCATCACCACCCGTCATGAGCGGATGGACAACGGCGAGCTGCGGTTCCGGCTGTGCGCCTGTGACGGAAGTTCCTACATCCGTACCGAGGCCAGCGACCAGAGCGGCTGGCAGAACAGCCACCTCCATCGGTATGTCCATGAGCTGAATGTGATTCAGCAGGGCACTATGCTGGTGGTGGAGGAACGGGACGGAGCCCTTATTCCCCGGGTGCTACGCACTGGCGATTTTTATCTCTGCCCGCTGAACGTGCCCCACAACTCCTATATGCTGCCGGGCACGGTGGCCCACACGGTGAAGTACGGCCAGGACCTGCCCGACGTGGACTGGGTGGCCTGTCCCTGGCTGGACCCCCGCTGCCGGGCCCTGGACGTGGACGCCCTTGTCCGGGCAAGTTCCCCCTCCCCGCCCGGCAAACCCGATCTCTAAGAAGGGATGTTTTCATCTATGCAGTATTTTCCCCCCGCGCTGGAGCAGCTGGTGGAGCAGTTCGCCCGGCTGCCCGGCATTGGCCGGAAGAGCGCTCAGCGGCTGGCCTTCTATGTCCTCTCCCTGCCGGAGGAGGATGCCGCCGCCTTCGCTCAGGCCATCACCGAGGCAAAGGCCGCCATCCACTGCTGCCCGGTCTGTCAGAATTTCTCCCAGGGAGACGGCCTGTGTCCCATCTGCCAGGACCCCAAGCGTGACCCCTCAGTCATCTGCGTGGTGGCAGACCCCAAAGATGTGGCCGCTATGGAGCGCTCCCGGGAGTATCCCGGCGTGTACCACGTCCTTCACGGCGTCATCTCCCCCATGAACCATGTGGGGCCCGATGAGCTGCGGGTAAAGGAGCTGGTAAACCGGGTGGCCGAAGGCGGGGTCAGCGAGGTCATTATGGCCACCAACCCGGACACTGAGGGAGAGGCCACAGCTATGTATCTCTCCCGTCTGCTGCGCCCCTTCGGGGTCAGGGTGACCCGGCTGGCCTACGGCATCCCGGTAGGCAGCCACCTGGAATATGCCGACGACGCCACCCTTATGCGTGCCCTGGAGGGCCGCCGGGAAATGTAAAAAAAGAGTTCCGCGCCAGTGGCGCGGAACTCTTTTTTAGTTGATGGCGCGATCTTAGTGATTGACAAATAGATAGGCCCGCTTTCTGAAATAGACCACCTGCAGGATGTAGACCAGCACGCACAGCCCCAGGCTGACCAGGGGAATTGCCATGTACTCCATCAGATACTGGCCGGGCACATAGTTGCTCAGCTGGGTGTAGGCGATCAGCAGGTTGACGGCAAAAAATACCGTGGGCAGAATGGCCAGGACCAGGAAGAGGGTGTTGCCGCCCGACTGGAGCCGGATCATCTTCACCCAGGCCACCAGCATCAGAACACCATAGACCGCACAGGCAAGGCCGATGATCATGGGATTAGGAATAAAGAGTGGCAGGTACAGAATAGCCATCCCTCTCCCATCCATCAGCAGAGCCTGGAAACTGCGATAATAGTACTCCACACTGCTCCCCATATCGCCCTCGATCCCCGCCATCACCATCAGCACAACGCCAAAGGCCAGATAGAGCAGGGCAGTCGGGATCATATTGAAATAGATCTGGAATTTGTACCAGTTCATGGGGCAGCCGTAATCAATTCGACCGTTGCTGTAGGTGGGCTGTCTCCGCTCCTCATAGGGGGAACTGTAGGCACTCTGCTGGGGCGCAGACTGCCAGCCGCCCTGATAGCCCTGCTGAGGAGCACTCTGCCAGCCGCCGGGCTGCTGGTTATTCTGCCAGCCGCTCTGCTGCCAGTTATTCTGCTGCTGCCAACCGGGTGCACTCTGCTGTGCGCCGTTCTGCCAGCTATTCTGCTGCCAGCCGGGAGCAGACTGCTGAGTGCTGCTTTGCCAACCACTCTGCTGCCAGCCGCCAGACTGAGCGTTCTGCTGGCTGCCCTGCCAGGAATTCTGCTGGGGCTCCTGCTGAGAGGCACTGGCTTGCCAGGGGCTCTGAGTCTCCTGCTGCGGAGCGGAAGCCTGCCAGGGACTCTGGGCTTCCTGCTGCGGGGCACTGGCCTGCCAAGGACTCTGGGCTTCCTGCTGGGGCGCGCTGGTTGCCTGCCAGGGGCTCTGAGGCTCCTGCTGAACAGGTTCCGGCTCGGCCTTTACCTGCTCCACCGGCTCCTCCGGCACGGGGTTAAAGGTACTCCAGTCAAATTCATCGTTGGACGGGGTGTTCTCCGGCTCCGCCTGGGGCACGACAGTCTCAGGCTCCTGGGGCGGAGTCATATCCTGCCGGGGCTCCTCCGTGACAACGCCGCCGGACTGCTTCTTTCCACAGGCAACACAGAATATGCTGCCGTCCGGGATCTGAGTCCCACAGTGTTCACAATACATATGCTTTTACTCTCCTCTACACTCTCTTGCGGTTGCTGGGATATCTTATTTTATGTCATCTTTCGACGTTTGTAAACCCATATCTTATACAAATTCTCCAGCCTTATCCATCTGTCTCGTCCGCTGTCACGGCTACCTTGATTACGCCGTCCCGCCGGTTCTCAAAAAGCTCATAAGCCTCCTCAATACGGCTGAGAGGATAGGTATGGGTGATAAGGGCGGTGGTATCCAGTTTCCCCTGCGCGATCAGATCCAGCGTTTGGGCACAGTTGCAGCCGTCCACCCCGCCGGTCTTGAAGGTCAGGTTTTTACCATACATCTCGGGCAGGGGCAGCACCTGGTCCTTGTCATACAGGGCCACCACCGTCACTACGGCATTGGGCCGGGCGCACTGCCAGGCCAGGCGGAAGGTATCCGGTCCGCCCGCCACCTCCAGCACCACATCTGCGCCGCCATGATCGCTGTGAGCCTGCACAAAGGCCTCCGCCTCCTCCGGTCCTACCGTCAGCACACCGGGATAATGTGCCTCCACAAAGGCCCGGCGCAGAGGGTCCCGCTCGCACAGAATGATCTGTCTGGGACTCTGAAGCTGGACGCACTGGAGGGTACACAGGCCGGTGGGGCCGCCGCCGATGATGAGCACCGTGTCCTCCGGGCTGATCTCTGAAATATCCGCCGCCCAGTACCCGGTAGCCAGGATATCCCCCACGAAGAGGGCCTGCCGGTCGGATACCTCGTCCGGGATCTTGTTCAGTCCCTGGTCTGCATAGGGTACCCGGACATACTCGGCCTGACCGCCGTCGATGCGGCAGCCCAAGGCCCAGCCGCCGTCAGGATCGGTGCAGTTATTGACCCAGCCGTGGCGGCAAAACCAGCACTGGCCGCAGAAGGTCTCCACGTTCACGGTCACCCGGTCGCCGGGTTTTACCGTGGACACCCCGGCACCCACCTGCTCCACGATGCCCACCATCTCGTGGCCTACCGTGATCCCGGGCACCGCCCGGGGCACCGAGCCGTGCTTGATATGCAGATCACTGGTGCAGATGCTGGACAGGGTAACCTTTACAATGGCATCCCCGTCCTCCATCAGCTGGGGTTTGGGCTTGTTCAGCAGGGCAAATTTCCCCCGCTCCACATAAGTATAGGCCAGCATGACTCCCCCTCCTTTTTTCCACAGTATACCATATTCCCAGCCATGATGCAAAAGGGCGTGCCGCAAATGCGGCACGCCCAATATCATACTTCTGTTTCCGGCTACGGCCAGGGCAAATCCACCAGGATGGGCTTGTGGCCCACCGCCGGCAGAAAGCGGTCCAGAAAGTCGGATCGAGTCAGCTTGAGGGTAGAGGTGGAAAAGCAGGGATGACCGCTGATAAAGTCCCCTTCCATCAGCTCCCGGTCTATCACCAACTGCACCTTGCCCTCCTTGTCGTGCATCAGCTCAAAAGCGCTGGCAGAGCCAGGGGCAGCCCCCAGCAGGTCCATCATATGCTCCGGCGTGGCAAAGGACAGCCGGGCACAGCCCAACTGGGCGGTGACATCCTTGGTTTTGAAGGGCTTGTCCCCCGGCATCATCAACAGGTAGAAGTCGGTCTGCTTCCGGTTGGTGAGCAGCAGGTTTTTGCAAATGGGAGCCCCCAGCACCTGCTCCACCGCCTTACAGTCCTCCATGGTGTTGGCATAGTCATGGTCGCACCGCTGATAGGAGATACCCAGCTTGTCCAGATAGGCATACACTGCCATCTCGTTGGGATGGCGCTCCTCCGCGGGCGGACCGCTGTATACGTTGGGATCTACCACCATGGCTTACACCTGCTCCAGGGCGTGGGCCACGTCCTCCAGAATATCGTTGATATCCTCGATGCCCACGCTGAGGCGCACCAAGTCGGGGGAGACGCCGGCGGCGGCCAGCTCCTCATCGGTCATCTGGCGGTGGGTGGTGGAGGCGGGGTGCAGGGTGCAGGTCTTGGCATCGGCCACATGGGTGGCGATGGAGGCCAGCTTCAGACCTGCCATGAACCTGGAGGCCGCCTCACGGCCGCCCTTCACGCCGAAGGACACCACGCCGCAGGTACCATTAGGCATATACTTCTGAGCCCGCTCGTAGTAGGGGTCCCCCTCCAGGCCAGGGTAACGCACCCAGGCCACCTTGGAATGGTCCTTCAGGAATTTGGCCACGGCCAGACCGTTCTCACAGTGCTTTGCCACCCGCAGAGGCAGAGTCTCCAGGCCGATGTTCAGATAGTAGCAGTTCTGGGGAGAGGGAATGGCGCCCAGGTCCCGCATGAGCTGAGCGGTGGCCTTGGTGATGTAGGCCCCCTCCAGACCGAAACGTTCGGTGTAAGTAATGCCGTGATAGCTCTCGTCGGGGGTGGTCAGACCGGGGAACTTATCGGCGTGGGCGGTCCAGTCAAACTTACCGGAGTCCACAATGGCGCCTCCCACCGCGTTGGCGTGGCCGTCCATGTACTTGGTGGTGGAGTGAGTGACAATGTCGGCCCCCCACTCAAAGGGACGGCAGTTCACCGGGGTGGCAAAGGTATTGTCGATGATGAGAGGCACACCGTGGGCATGGGCCGCCTTGGCAAACTTCTCAATGTCCAGCACGGTGAGAGCCGGGTTGGCGATGGTCTCGCCAAACACCGCCCGGGTCTCCGGCCGGAATGCGGCATTCAACTCCTCCTCGGTGCAGTCCGGGTCCACAAAGGTAAAGTCAATGCCCATCCGCCTCATGGTCACGGCGAAAAGGTTATAGGTACCGCCGTAGATGGAGGAGGAGCAAACCACGTGCTCTCCGCAGGAGACGATATTGAAAATGGCATAGAAAGAAGCAGCCTGTCCGGAGGAGGTAAGCATAGCCGCAGTGCCCCCCTCCAGGGCGCAGATCTTGGCGGCCACATGGTCATTGGTGGGGTTTTGCAGCCGGGTATAAAAATAACCGCTGGCCTCCAGATCAAAGAGGGCCCCCATCTGCTCTCCGGTGGCATACCGGAAGGTGGTGGACTGAACAATGGGGATATTTCGGGGCTCTCCGTTGCCGGGGGTGTAGCCCGCGTGGATACACTGAGTACTGATACGGTGCTGGCTCATGGGCTGATTCTTCCTTTCTTTGCGTGGGTTACAGTGCTGGATCTCATCACACACTAATGCTATGAAGCATCAAATAATATGTGGTATGGTACACCCGGTAACGCCGGTTGTCAATACTTACCCTTCCGTGCCCAGGGTGGTGTCCGGGATCAGGGCCCGGTCCAGAGGCAGGCTGCCTACAGCAGGTGCCGGCTCTCCATCGATGTAGAGCTGTACCGCCTCCACCCCATCCAGTTCGCACAGGGTATTGACCATGGCGTACACCATCAGGGCCGCCGTTGTTTCACTGCCGGGCAGCCCCTGGATAAACTCAGGAGACAGATCCACCAGACAAACGCCGTCCTCTACCTGAGCCGACAAGATCTGGCTTCCCTGGGGCAGGCAGGGACTCAGTCCTGCCTCTTCCGGCCCCTCGGCCCAGGCAGACAGCACCGCCTCTACCACAGTCTGGTCCACATTCTTGATGATCTGGCGCCGTTCCACGCCCAAATCCTGTCCTCCCTGCCGCAGATACCACAGATCCACACCCAGGGACATGGGCTCATCCGCACCGCCTGCCAGCAGAATATCTTCCGCAGACAGCTGTTGAATAGAGCGATAGGGCAGTTCATGGCCCTCCACGGTCACATAGACAGAGTCCACCTCCTCCAGCTGACAGAGGGTCAGGGTCAGGCAGGCGTCAGCCAGGGTCAGGTTGACCCCGGAGAGGCTGTAATATTGGTCGGACAGGTCCAGATGGAGTACCCCCTCCTTCAACTGCCAATCCAGCAGTTGAAGCCCGCTGGGGAAGGGGGTGGTCAGCTCCGGCGACTGGGGCTGCTCCAGCAGCAGTTCCATCAGGCCGGGAATGGTCTCCTGTCCCTGAGAAAGAACCCGGCGCTCCCCCTCTACCGCTGATTCTCCCTCCTCATTTGACAGGGCAGAGTAATAGATCACATAGCTCTGGCCATCCTGCTTGCCGGATCCGGCCTCCTGGGCAGCACATCCACTGGCGGTCAAAAGGGCGGCACAGAGCAGCACCGATATGCCTCGCTTGCTCACGGTTCCTCCCCTCCCTTCTCCGTCCAGCAGGAAAATCGCACTTCAAAGCAGGTGCCTTCCGGCTCCCGCCGCCGGGCGGTCACGGTACCGCCGTGCTGGCGCACCGTGTCCCGGACAATGGACAGGCCCAGGCCGGTACCGCCCGCAGCCCGGGAACGGGCCTTGTCCACCCGGTAAAACCGGTCGAAGATCTTGGGCAGATCAGCCTCCGGAATACCCACGCCGGTGTCCTCTACCAGCAGGATCACCTGATCTTCCTCCTGCTTCAGGGTCACGGTCACGGTTCCGCCGGGCAGGTTGTATTTCACGGCGTTCTCCATCAGGTTAAATGCCACCTGATACAGATCGTCTTCGGTGGCCCGAATGATACATCCACTCTGGAGCGACAGCTTCAGCTCCACTTCTGCCGCTCGGGCCAGCGGGGTGAGCATATGCTCCACCCGCTCCACCACCGTCTTGACGTCCACCGGTCCGGTATGGATCTCATGGGCGGTGTCCAAACGGGTGAGGGTGAGCAGCTTTTCGGTAATACGGGTGAGGCGCTCGGCCTCGTCCCCGATATCAATGAGAAATTCCCGGGCGGTATCGCCGTCCATGTTATCCGCCTGGAGGATAGAGTCGGTCAGCAGACGGATGGAGGCCAGCGGGGTTTTCAGCTCGTGGGAGGCGTCGGAGACAAAGCGCCGACGCACCTCCTCCGTGGTCTGGAGCCGCCCGGTCAGCTCGTTGAATTCATCGGCCAGACGGCTGAGCTCGTCCCCGCCCTTGACGGTAACCCGGTGGCTGTACTCGCCCTGGCGCACCGTATGGATACCCCGCAGCAGCAGGGCGATCCGCCGGGTCAGGGCTTTGGAGAACACCACGCCCATCGCCGCCGTCACCACGCAGATTACAATGGAAATGGTCCGCAGGTTGTTCTGAATGCTCTGGAGCAGGGCCCCCTGCTGAGCGTCGTACTCATAGAGGTAAACCGCTCCCTGAGTCATGGAACGGTAGGTCACCGGAACCGCCGCCCGGCTGCACAGCGCCCCGTCCTCATACTCCGATCGGAACACATCATTGCCCTGCAAAGCCGTGACAATTTCCCAGATCATGGCATACTGACCGGCGGTATCCGACCGCTGGCTGCCCTCCTGAAAGTCACACAGCACCAAGCCGTTGGGATCGGTGACCACCACCCGGGTCACCCCCAGGCTGCCCAGCAGCAGGCTGACCGTCTTGGTGGCTCCCTCCTGGGTCAGGGCTTCCGGCCCCGTAGCCAGGGCGGAAGCCAGCACTGAGGCCTGGTTCTGCAGGGAGGTCTGCTTGGACTGGTAGGCCAGAGTCTGGGTCACCATCACCGGATAGGTGTTGAGCAGTACCACCACCGCCGCCACAATGACCAGATAGGTCATGGCGTACTTAACCCGGAGGGATCGCCAGAAAGGCACTCGTCTGGCCCCCTCTTCTCTCTTCTGATTATCCATTCTTCAAATAATAGCCCACGCCCCACTTGGTGAGGATGTAGGTTGGATTGGCAGGGTCCAGCTCCAGCTTCTCCCGCAGGCGGCGGACGTGAACATCCACCGTCCGGTAGTCACCGGCGTACTCATAGCCCCACACCACGTTGAGCAGATTCTCCCGGCTGTACACCCGGCCTGGATTGCGCATCAACAGCTCCATCAGGTCAAACTCCTTGGCAGTCAGATCCACGCTCTTGCCGTCCTTCCAGGCCGCCCGGGCATCCGGGTCCAGGGTGATGTGCCCGATGACCAGCTTACGGCCACCGCCCATCTGCTGGGCAGCCATGCCTGCCCGGCGGAGCAGGGCCCGTACACGGGCTTTCAGCTCCAGGATGTTGAACGGCTTGGTAATATAGTCATCCGCCCCACATTCAAAGCCGATGATCTTGTCGGTGTCCTCGCTGCGGGCGGTGAGCATGATGATGGGCACGTTGGAAAACTCCCGAATCCGCATACAGGCCTGAAGTCCGTCGATTTTGGGCATCATCAGGTCCAGGATGATGAGGTCGAAGCCGCCCCCCCGGGCCAGCTCCACCGCCTCTTCCCCGTCGTAGCCCACTTCCACCTGGTAGCCTTCGCTCTCCAGGTTGAACTTAATGCCCTTGACCAGTACCTTTTCATCGTCCACAACCAATATTTTCAAGGCAGTTCCTCCTTTTTTATTAAGAAACGGTAACCATATCAATCAGTCCGCCTAAAATGCCCTCGCCGATGCCGTCTACACGGGTCAGGTCCTCCGGCACCCGGAAGGGGCCGTTGGCCTCCCGGTCGGCGACGATGGCAGCCGCCCGCTTCTCGCCAATGCCGGGCAGTGTCATCAATTCCTCCATTGTGGCGGTGTTCAAATTGATTTTGCCGGAGGGCGAGGCCGCAGGGTTCTCACTTTCCGGTGCCGGAGTCCCGGTAGCTACCGGGACAGCTGACGGCTGGGCAGAGGTGACTGGAACTGTGACGGCGGTAGGTTGCGCCAGCAAGTTCTCCGTCTCCACCCGTACAGGTTGAGCGCTGGAAGCGCCCCGCATAAACCAGCCCGCCGCAAACGCCGCAAAGGCGGCGGCCAACAGGAGGGAAATTAGTTCCAGTTTGGAAATCTTCATATTTTGTAACCGCCTTCCCGTTGCTTCCAGGTCCAGGGTTTGCTATAATGGATAAGAATACTTTGACCTTATTATATCATACACAAATGGAGTTTCCTATGAAAAAATCAAGACTGCTCTCCCTGTTTCTTTCCCTGGTCCTGATCACCGGACTACTTACCACCTTTGCCTCCGCCAGCAGCGGCAGCGCCATTCTGGACGAGATGGATGTCAACGCCAAAGCTGCCGTTTTGGTGGACCCCAATACCAATGAGGTCCTCTACGAGAAAAACGCCCACGAGAAGATGTATCCCGCCTCCATCACCAAGGTGATGACCTGCCTGCTCACCCTGGAGGCGGTGGATGAGGGCAAGCTCTCCCTGGACCAGACCGTCACCGCCAGTGCCAGCATCCACACCGGCATCGGCGCTGGCGCCTCTACCGCCGACATCAAGGAGGGCGAGGAGATCCGGATCATCGACCTGCTGTACGCCGCCCTGATCCCCTCCGCCAACGAGGCCTGTAATGTGATGGCCGAAGCGGTGGCCGGCGACGTGGCCAGCTTTGTGGACCTGATGAATCAGCGGGCCGCCGAGCTGGGTATGGCCGACACCCATTTCGCCAACACCCACGGCTACCACGACGACAACCACTATACCTCCGCCTACGACGTCTTCCTCATGTGTCAGGAGGCCATGAAGCACGAGACCTTCCGCACCATTGTCACCACCAAGAGCTACGATATGCCCGCCACCAACATCCACCCTGAGGCCCGCACCGTCCACTCCACCAACGCCCTGATCTCCAACTGGAATGTGACCGGCTACCTCTACTCCTACGCCACCGGCATCAAGACCGGCCACACCAACGAATCGGGCTACTGCCTGGCCGCTGCCGCCACCAAGGAGGACCGGAGCCTGATCTCGGTGGTTATGGGCTGCGAGCGGGAGCCGGGCTCCACCGGCAGCAAGGGCCGCACCGACTTCTCCGAAACCATCCGGCTGTTTGAGTGGGGCTTCAATAACTTCTCCACCCAGACCATTCTGGACGCCACCAAGCGGGACATCCCCGAGGTGGAGGTCACTCTGGGCAAGGGCACCAACTATGTGACCCTGGAGCCCCAGGGCGAGATCACCGCCCTGCTGCCCAAGGACGTCTCCACCGAGGACTTCAAATATAACTATACCCTCAATGCCAAAACTGTGGAGGCTCCCGTGGAAAAGGGCCAGGTACTGGGCACTATCACTGCCTCCTTCAACGGCAAGGAATACGGCTCCCTCCCCCTGGTGGCCAGCATTGCCGTTGATGCCGATCCCCTGCTCTACAATCTGGACCGCATCCAGCGCTTTTTCTCGCAGCTGTGGGTAAAGATCATTTTGGTAATCCTGCTGGTCTTTATTGTGTACCTCATCATCCGCCGTCTCTTCTTCCGGGGCCGGCGGGGCGGACGCCGGGGCGGCTACTCCTATAGCGGCGGCTCTCACTACAGCGGACGCCGCAGAAGAAGATAACAAAAAATCGCCTGCCGTTGAAACGGCAGGCGATTTCTTTTCTTATTCACTCAGCAGGTCCACATACAGCTCATCCAGCGCCGGAGCCTCGTCAATCAGGCCCTCGCTGAGCAGCCAATCCACGTTTTCCTGCCAGCACTCCGCGCTCTGGGTCAGGAAGGGGGCATCCGCCGTCTCCATCATGGGCAGCAGGGTTTCCATGCTCTTCTGCTCCACCGTCTTGGACAGGGGGAAGTTCTCTTCATTCTGGTTGTCCAGCAGGATCTGGAGCACACCGTCCGGGTCGGCCTGCATATCCTCAAAGCCCTTCTGGCAGGCCCGCAGGAAGCCCTGGAGCACCTCGGGCTCCTCTTCGATCATAGTATCGCTGGCCAGGAACACGCCCTCATAGTAGGTGGGCACGCCGTAGTCGTCCAGATCGAAGTAGTTGACCTCGAACCCCTCCTCCTCCAACTGGGGTACCTCATGGTTGACCAGGCAGCCGATGGTGGCATCCACATTACCGGTGGTCATGGAGCTCATCAGGTCAAATCCCACGTCGATGAGGGTCACGTCGCTGGAATCGGCCCCCACATAGGCCATGATGGCGTGGATCAGGGCCTCGGACAGCTCGGTGCCCGCATAGCCCACGGTCTTGCCCACCAGATCCTCCGGAGAGGTGATGTTCTTGTCCTTCAGGGAGAGGACGATATTCAGGGGACCCTGAACCACCGCGCCGATGGACTTCACCGGCACGTCCTGATTGGCCCGGGCAATGATTACGTCCTGCTGGTAGTACAGGCCGATCTCCGCCTGGCCGGCGGCCACCAGGGAAATGGCGTCGTTGGCGTTGGAGGGGAACTGGATGTTGACCTTCAGTCCCTCCTCCTCGAAGTAGCCCTTCTCAATGGCGTCATAGAGGAAGGCATGGAGGGCGTTGGGATACCAGTCCAGCACCACGCTGATCTCCCGCAGGTCGTCCTGTCCGCCGGTTTCCTGACCGCCGTCGGTGGGGGCGGAACAGCCGGCCAGGAGGAGCGCCCCAGCCAGGGCAAGGGTTGCAATTCGTTTCATATCCATCTTTCCTTTCTCTTTGTGATTAGGAGGATTCGCCCCTCCAGCGGACAAACTTTCGTTCCAGCAGGGCCACGATTCCCACCGCCACCATGGCGGTAACCGACAAGATCACAATGGGTGCAAATACCCCCGCTCCATCCAACTGAGTCATCATCCGGCGGGAGAAGTAGCCCAGACCGCTCTGGGCCCCCAGCCACTCGCCGATGGCCGCACCGATGATGCTCATGGGCACCGTCATTTTGATGGCCGAGAAAAAGTAGGGCAGCGCGCAGGGGGCCTTGATCTTCCAGAAGATCTCCCGGCGGGTAGCGCCGTAGGTCTGGAGCAGCTCCGCCATTTCTGTCTTGGCCGAACGCAGACCGTCATACACCGTAATGGTGATGGGGAAAAAGGTGATGAGCACCGTTACCAGCACCTTGCTCCAGATGCCGTAGCCGAACCACAGCACAAACAACGGCGCAATGGCGGTGGTGGGAATGGTCTGGGATACCACCACCACGGGATAGAGCATCCGCCGCACCATGTCGCTGGCATCCATGGCCACCGCCAGAGCCAGCCCCAGCACCAGGGAGATGGCCAGACCGATGGCAGTCACCGCCATGGTGGCGGGCAGATGGACGGTAAAGAGGGGCTCCCGCAGCTCCCACAGCCGCTGGAGGATCTCAAAGGGGGTGGGCAGGATGTAAGAGGCGTTCATACCCATGGCCCCCGCCTGCCAAATCATCACCAGGGCCAGCAGGAAAATGAGGGCGGGCAGATTGGCTTTGCAGGCCTTCTTCATACGCTCACCTGCTTTCTCAGCAGCGCGATGAGCCGCTCCTTCAATTCCACCATCTCCGGATTCTTGAGACAGGACCGGTCCCTGGGAAACGCAGCAGGCACCGGGATCTCCGTCAGGGTATGGATGGGAGTGGACTCCACCACCAGCACGCTGGAGGAGAGGAACACCGCCTCCTCCACGTCGTGGGTGATGAAGAGGATGGTCTTTTTGTGCCGCTGCCACTGGTCCAGCAGCCACTCCTGCATGGAGATGCGGGTAAGGAAGTCCAGGGCGGAAAAGGGCTCGTCCAGCAGCAGCAGGTCGCTGCCCGTCAGCATGGTGCGGGCAAAGGCCGCCCGCTGCCGCATTCCGCCGGACAGCTCATCCGGCATCTTGTCACAGCAGCCCTCCAGTCCCACGTCGGCCAGGGCCTCCTCCACCTTCTGCCGCCGCTGGGCCTTGGACAGGCCTCCGGCGATCTCCAGAGGCAGGGCCACATTCTCCCCCACCGTACGCCAGGGAAAGAGCAGGTCCTTCTGGGGCATATAGCCGCAGTACCGCTTCCGGCCCCTGATGGGCTGTCCGTCCACCAGTATCTCCCCGCCCTTGGGCTGAAGCAGGCCGTTGGTCATGCGGAAGATGGTGCTCTTGCCGCAGCCGCTTACACCCAGGACACAATGGAAGGACGCCGGCTCCACCTGAAAGGACAGCCGGTCGATGATATCAAAGTCCTCGGAGGGATACTGGTAGGACACCCCGCGAAATTCCAGGGCGCTCACGGTTCCAGCCTCCATGCCATCTCCCAGAAGCCCAGCTCATACCGGCTGCACGCCACGAAGATGTCCTCCAGCCGCCGGTACTCCTCCTCGCTGCAATTCTGAGCCAGAGCATCCATCCGCTCCACCAGAGCGTCGTTGGTTTGCTGGTACTCCTCACTGGAATAGCCCCGCACCCACTCGCCGTAGAAGGGATGGTCGGCTGCAACCGGGATCTGAGCCAGCCGGGCGCCGATCTCGGCGTAGCTCCAGGAGCAGGCCAGAATGGAGGCCACGATCTCCGCCGGTCCACCGGCGGCGGCCACCGCCAGCATATAGCTGGTGTAGGACAGGTTGGGCAGAGCGGGCTTCACCTGAAAGACCTGCTCCTCGGTGATGCCCAGTTTTGACATATAGGCCCGGTGGGTTTTCATCTCGCCGCCCAGGATGGCGTCCACGTTGGCGGAGAAGAAGCGCATCAATTCCGGGTCCTTGGCCTTCACCACGCCCCAGGCAAATACCTTGGCGTAGTCAAAGAGATACAGATAGTCCTGAAGCAAAAAGTGCCGGAACTTCTCCCGGTCCAGGGTGCCGTCCCCGATGCCCTGTACAAAGGGGTGGTCGTGGCAAGCCTGCCAGATGGGTTTTGCCGCTTCATAGAGCCGCTGGGTCACGGTCATAGGGCATTCCTCCAATCTAAGATGGTCTCGTCCGCCAGAGCAACCAGGGTGGGCCAGTCCTGTTCATAGGACGCCTCCGGCACTCCAACGGTGTAAAATCCGGCCTCTTTGGCCGTTTGTGCGGCGTAAAGAGCATCCTCAAAGACGGCGGTATCCCCTGGGGCACTTCCCATACGGCGGGCTGCCTCCAGATAGACGTCGGGCTGGGTCTTTCCCTTCCCCACCGTCTCGCAGCTGAGGATGAAATCAAAATGGTGAGCCACCCCCAACCGCTCCAGGCAGGCCCGGGCCAACGGCTCCGCCGTGGCGGTGGCCACACACAGCTTGGCCCCCTGCTGTTTCAGCTGCGCCAGATAGTCCTGGATACCAGCCTTCAGAGGGATGTCAGTGCGGTAGTGGGCCTCCATAACGGCGTGCATCTCTTCGATAATGTGCTCCGGCGGCCCTTCAATCCCAAAGGTCTCCATGAGAAAGGCAGCACCCTCCAGCATGGTCATGGGCCCCATGGCGGCCAGCTGGGCCTGGGTGGGGTGATGGCCTCTGGCCTCCAGATAGTCCTTCCCCAAGGACTTCCAGATGGGCATGGAGTCCACCAGGGTACCGTCCATGTCAAAAATGCAGAACTGCTTATCCATGCCCTGCCACCATCTTGTCTGCCAGGGTACGCAGATTTTGAGCAGCCGCCTCCGGATCCTTCTGGGCAAAGAGGGCGGACACCACAGCGGCCCCTGCCGCCCCGGTTCCCGTCAGGTTGGGCAGGTTGTGGGCGTTGATGCCGCCGATGGCCACCACCGGGATGGACACCGCCTGGCAAATGGCTTTCAGGGTGTCCAGGCTCAGATTCTTAGCGTTCTGCTTGGTGGTGGTGCCGAACACCGCCCCGGCACCGATGTAGTCAGCTCCGGCCTGCTCCGCCGCCACCGCCAGCTCCACGGTGTTGGCGGTGATACCCAAAATCTTGTCCGGACCGATGAGGGCCCGTACGTCCCGGCCCATCAAATCGGCCTGGCCCACATGGACCCCGTCTGCATCACAGGCCAGGGCAATGTCCACGCTGTCGTTAATGACAAAGGGCACATGATACCGGGCAGCGATGGCCTGGATCTCCCTGGCCTCCGCCAGAATAGTGGCCTGTTCCAGCTCCTTCTCTCTCAGCTGGAGGAAGGTTGCGCCCCCCTTCAGTACCTCCTCCACCACCTGTGCCAGGGTACGCTCCCCCAGCCAGCTCCGGTCGGTGACGGCGTAGAGGGTCATGCCCTGCCGAATTTCATCCTTGGTAAACTTCATAGCGCACTCCTTGTATCAGCTGTTCTTCTGTCAGGTTGAACACGCTGTCGATGAGATCAATGCGGAAGGTAGCGTTTCCCGTTTCCTTTTTGAGCCGCAGTTCCTCCGCCCGCTCGCCTGCCAGGGCAATGGACGCGGCAGCGGCCGCCGCAGCCTCAAAGGGCTTGTCCGGGCTGGCCCCGCAGAAGGCCCCTGTGAGGGCAGACAGCATACATCCGCTGCCGGTGATGCGGGCCATGGTGGGGCTGCCGTTGCGGAGGAAGAGCACCCGCTCTCCCTGGGCAATCACATCCACCGCCCCGGAGAGGGTCACCGCCGCCCCGGTCCGCTGGGACAGGGCGGAGGCCAAGCGGGCCGCCTGGGGCAGACCAGCTTCGGTCACCGCATCAGCAGCGGCTACGTCCACCCCGCTGCCCCCCTCCTTGTCCTCGGTGAGGGCCCGGATCTCGGAGGCATTGCCTCGGATGACAGCAAACTGTACTTCCTCCAGCAATTTGCGGGCGGTTTCCCGCCGCAGGCCGGTAAAACCGGCGGCCACCGGGTCGAAGATCACCGGTACGCCCAGCCGGTTGGCCTCTTTTCCGGCGATGAGCATGGCCTCCCGGTCCCCCACGGCCCCCAGGTTAAGCACCAGGGCCTGGACACCGGCTACTGCGTCCGCCACCTCCAGAGGGTGGTGGGCCATGGTGGCCGAGGCCCCCGCCGCCAGCAAAATATTGGCGCAGTCGTTGACGGTGACGATATTGGTGATACACTGGACCAGAGGGGCTTTTTCCCGTACCGCCGCCAGCATGGCGGCAAAATCCATCCGTTCCATGCCTCTCACCGCCTGACCAGGGTCTGCATGACGTCCAGGCCGCCGGAGCGCTTCAGAGCAAAGAGTACTGCCCCGGCAATGATGGAGCCTCCCACAGTGGAAATCAGGAATGGGCCCATATAGCCGTATACCGCCACGCTCTGGCCCAAAATCAGGGTGGCGATGGGCCAGGCGGCCAGGCCGCCCAGGATGCCGGTGCCAAAGACCTCACCCACGCAGGTGGCACCCAGATTACGGGTGCCCCAATAGGTCAGGCCGCACACCAGAGCCCCCACCATGCTGCCGGGGAAGGCCAGCAGGGTGCCCAAGCCCAGCAGGTTACGCAGGAAACTGGCAGCAAAGGCACACGCCACACCATACCAGGGGCCCAGAAACACGGCGCACAGGATGTTAACCATGTGCTGCACCGGGGAGCACCGGGAGCCCAGCACCGGGAAGGAGACCAGGCTGCCCACCACTGCCACAGCAGTGAGCAGGCTGGCGATCGCCAGCTTTTTGACTGCTGTCTGCTGTCTCACACCTCTCCCCTCCCCTGTTGGAAGCCACCGCCTTCCGGAACGGCATAGTTATGCCACAGGGGGCCACTGCCCTGGCCCAGGTCCAGCTTGGCCTCCATGGCAGCGGTGATGTAGGCTTTGGCCTTCTGTACCGCACCGGGCAGGTCCTCACCCAGGGCCAGGAAGGAGGCGATGGCGGAGGACAGGGTGCAGCCGGAACCGTGGTTATTGGGATTGTCCACCCGGGGAGAGCGGAACCAGTGGGCCTGACCGTTCTGCCACAGCAGATCATCGGCACTGTCGCTCCGGTGGCCACCCTTCACCAACACCGCACCCTGCATGGTCTTGCCAATGGTCTCAGCGGCCCGCATCATATCCGCCTCGCTCTCAATGGCGAAGCCGCAGAGCCGCTGGGCCTCGGGGATGTTGGGCGTGATGATGGCTGCCAGAGGGAAAAGCTCCTCCATCAGGGCGGTGAGGGCGCTGTCCTGCATGAGGGCGGAGCCGCTGGTGGATACCATTACCGGGTCCACCACGATATTCTCTGCACCATACTGCCGCAGCTTGGCGCCGATAGCCCGGATGATGGGGGCGGAGGACACCATGCCGATCTTTACCGCCTGGGGCCGGATATCCTCAAAAATGCAATCCAACTGCTCCGCCACAAACTCCGGGGTTGCCTCCAGCACATCCCGGACGCCGGTGGTATTCTGAGCGGTAAGGGCGGTGATGGCGCTCATACCGTACACCCCCAGGCAGGTCATGGTTTTGAGATCCGCCTGGACGCCGGCGCCTCCGCTGGAATCGCTGCCGGCAATGGTAAGCACACATTTCATGATTGTTCCTTCTTTCTCTTAGTAGGCAAGGGCACGAAAAAAGCGGCAGGTCCCGTTGGGACCTGCCGCTTCTCTGTACGTGAAATAAACTCCTCCGGACGGAGGAGACTCCGCACGGAAATAGTGCTGCGTCCCTACGTTGGCATTACCCAAATCAGGTCAGGTCGAGGGACTGTCCCCTCCTCTCAGCCTCCTCGCGGAAGCTCCCTTGCACGCAAGATTTTAACTTGTTTCGCCTTTTTTGTCAATCCTTAATGATTGAGCACCCGGACACGGAACACGCCCTCCAGGGCGCGGATCTCGTCGGCCACCGCCTCGCTGATGCGGCTGCCCAGATCCACCACGGTGTAGGCATAGTCCTTCTTGGACTTGTTGGTCATGTTCTCCACGTTGACCCCGTCCCGGGACAGCAGGCCGGTAATGTTGGCGATGGCGCCGGGGATATTCCGGTGAATGATGCACAGCCGGGCCACACCGCTCCACTCCTGCACCAGGGTGGGCAGATTGACAGAGTTCTTGATGTTGCCGTTTTCCAGGTAATCCTTCAGCTCCTGAGCGGCCATGACAGCGCAGTTCTCCTCGCTCTCTGGGGTAGAGGCGCCCAGGTGGGGGATGGCAATGACGTTCTTGCCCTGGAGGATCTTGTTGTTGGGGAAGTCGGTGACGTAAGCGGCCACCTTGCCGGAATCCAGAGCCGCCAGCATATCGTCGTCGTTGACCAGACCGCCGCGGGCCAGGTTGAGAATACGCACGCCGCCCTTCATCATATGGAAGGCGTCCTCATTGATCATACCCTTGGTCTCAGAGGTCTGAGGCACATGGAGGGTGATGTAATCGCAGTTTTTATAGATGGTCTCCAGATCCATGGCACGGTGGACCATCCGGGACAGGGACAGGGCTGCGTCCACGCTGAGGAAGGGATCATAGCCGAACACCGTCATGCCCAGCTTGGTGGCGATGTTGGCCACCTGCACGCCGATAGCGCCCAGGCCGATGACGCCCAAGGTCTTGCCGGCGATCTCAGGGCCCACAAACTGGCTCTTGCCCTTCTCCACCACCTTCTCCACGTCGGCTCCGGCGCCCGCCTGGGCCTTGACCCACTCAGCACCGGCGGTGATCTTACGAGACGCCAGCAACAGGGCGCACAGGGCCAGCTCCTTCACCGCGTTGGCGTTGGCGCCAGGGGTGTTGAACACCACGATGCCCGCCTCGGAGCAGCGGTCAATGGGGATATTGTTGGTACCGGCACCAGCACGGGCAATGGCTCGCAGGGAGTCGGGGAACTGATACTCGTGCATATCGGCGGAGCGGACCAGAATACCGTCCTCATTCTCCACGTCGTCGCTGACGGAGAAGCGGGTCTGATCCAGCACAGACAGGCCGGCAGGGGAAATTTTATTCAATGTTTTGATGCGAAACATGATGACATTACCTCCCGTCAGTTGTTCTTGTCAAAGGCCTGAATGAAGTCGCACAGCTTCTCCACACCCTCGGTGGGCATGGCGTTGTAGATGGAAGCGCGCATACCGCCTACGGAGCGGTGACCCTTCAGGTTGGTGAAGCCGGCCTCCACGCTCTCCTTGACAAACTTGGCGTCCAGCTCGTCATTGCCGGTGCGGAACACCACGTTCATGTCGGACCGGGAGCCAGGCTCCACAGCGCAGGTGAACAGCTTGGAGTTATCGATCACATCGTACAGCATCTGGGCCTTGGAGTGCTTGATGGCCTCCATGCCGGGGATGCCGCCCTTGGACTCCAGCCAGTCCAGCACCAGGCCCAGGATGTAGATGCACCAGCAGGGCGGGGTGTTGTACATGGAATCCTTGTCGATCATGGTCTTATAGTTCATCATCAGGGGGGTGTAGGGCAGCTCGTTGCCGGCCAGATCCTCCTTGATGATGACCACCGTCAGACCGGCGGGAGCCATGTTCTTCTGAGCACCGGCAAAGATAATGCCGTACTTGCTCACATCCACCGGACGGGACAGAATGTCAGAGGACATATCGCACACGATGGGCACCCCATTGGTCTCGGGGACATACTGCCACTCGGTGCCGTAGATGGTATTGTTGGCGCAGTAATAGAAATAGCTGGCCTCAGGGTCCAGCTTCAGCTGGTCCTGGGTGGGGATGTAAGTATGGTTCTTGTCGGCAGAGGAGGCGGCCAGATTGATCTCGCCGTACTTCTTGGCCTCCTTATAGGCAATGTTGGAGAAGTTGCCGGTGACAGCGTAGTCAGCCTTACCGGTTTTACCGATCAGGTTCAGGGGCGCCATGGAAAACTGGGAAGATGCGCCGCCCTGCAGGAACAGCACCTTATATCCCTCAGGCACGTTCATCAGCTTGCGGAACTTAGCCTGGGTGTCGTCAAAAATCTTCTGAAACACCTTGGAACGGTGACTCATCTCCATGACTGACATACCGGAACCCTGATAATTGGTGATTTCAGATCCGGCGCGCTCCAGTACTTCCAGCGGCAGCATGGACGGGCCCGCGGAGAAATTGTACACTCGCTCGTTACCCATGATAGATGGCCTCCTTGATTCCAAATTTCAAAATAAACTCCAAGATCGCGGTATTTCTGCAGCGATACAGTTGACCGCTTTATCTTGATAAAGCATATTATAGACATCAACCTGCTGCAATGTCAATACCGTGGAATCACCAAAACCAAGCAGTCTATTACAAAAACTTTGTGAAAGTTTCAACGAACCCTTTGCACTTCCAGTTGTTTTGTGGTACAATGCCCATGAACTGAGAGTTTAGTTTTCCCACGGAAGGGGAGAAGGCAATGCTGCTTTCCGACATCAAACAGATCCTGAATGCCACTGTATTGTGCGGCGAGGATCATCTGGACCGGGAGGTCATGTCCGCCTGCGGCAGCGATTTTATGAGCGATGTGCTTGCTTTTGTCAAGAATCAGGCTCTTTTGCTCACTGGTCTGGTCAATCCGCAGGTGGTCCGTACGGCAGACATGGTGGAGATGAAGTGCATCGTCTTTGTCCGGGGCAAGGTGCCGGGCAAGGATATCCTCAGTCTGGCCGAGGACCGGGACATCGTGGTCATGACCTGTCCCAAGCGGATGTACGAGGCCTGCGGCCTGCTTTACTACAATGGATTGCGAGGGAATTGCGATGGAAACGATTAGACTGGTATACCCCGTGGAGGGCGGCGACCTCATCGAGGCCGGTGAAGCCTCCAGCAAGATGAAGTTGACCCTGAAGAAGCTGGGCCTGTCTCAGGATGTAATCCGCAGGGCCTCCATCTGTATGTATGAGGGCGAGATCAATATGGTTATCCACGCCGACGGCGGTCAGGCTGAGGTCGAGGTGGAGATGGACCAGATCGTGATCCGCATGGTCGATTCCGGCCCCGGTATTCCCGATGTAGAGCAGGCTATGCAGGAGGGCTACTCCACCGCCGGTTCCACCGCCCGGGAGTTGGGCTTCGGCGCCGGTATGGGTCTACCAAACATGAAGCGTTATTCTGATGAAATGACCATTGACACCGAGGTGGGCAAGGGCACCACTGTCACGGTCAAGATTAAGATTCCCCAGTGAAGTATGTCTCTGGCGAAGGGAGGTAAAGCAGTGCCATGGCCATGAAGCATTCCGTGGTACTGGACAGCCGCCGCTGCCGGGGCTGTACCTCCTGCATCAAAGGTTGCCCCACCGAGGCCATCCGCGTCCGGGGCCGTAAGGCCACCATCCTGCCCGACCGCTGCATCGACTGCGGCGAGTGCATTCGTATCTGTCCCCACAAGGCCATCAAGTCGGTGGGCGACAGTTTGGACGTGCTGTCCCAGTATGAATACTGCGTTGCCCTGCCGGAGCCTGCCCTCTACGGGCAGTTCCACAATTTGGACAACATTGATATTGTGCTCAACGCGCTTTTAAAGATCGGCTTTCACAAGGTATATGAGGTAGCCAAGGCCGCCGAGATGCTCTCTGACTTTGAGCGTCAGTGTATCTGTGAAGGTCCGGCTTCTGTTACGCCGCTGATCTCCTCCTCCTGCCCCACGGTGCTCCGGCTTATCCGGATGCGCTTTCCCAAGCTGATGGGTCATGTGGCCGGCACGATCCTGCCCATGGAGCTGGCAGCCATTCTGGCCCGGCGGGAGGCAGCCGAGGAGACCGGCTTGCCGCCGGAGCGGATCGGCGTCTTTGCCATCGTCCCCTGCTCCTCCAAGGTAACGGCCGCCCGGGAGTCCGAGGGCCTGAGCCACCCGGTGCTGGACGGCGCCTTTGCCATCCGGGATATCTACCTGCGGCTGCTCAGTCCCATGAAGCACCTGGAGACCGTAGAGCCCATGACCTCCGCCGGTATCATCGGAATGGGCTGGGCATCCTGCGGCGGCGAAAGCGCCGCCCGGCTGCGGGAGCGCTGTGTGGCGGTGGACGGCATCAACAATGTGATCCGGATGCTGGAGGAAATCGAGGACGGGCGCCTGCCGGAAGCCGATTTTCTGGAGCTGTCCGCCTGCACCCAGGGGTGCGTGGGGGGCTGCTTCACGGTGGAAAACCCCTACGCCGCCAAGATGCGCCTGAAAAGCCTGATGAAAGGCCAGCCCGTATCCCGGAACCGCTTCCGGTTCGAGGGCTCGGAGCGAGATATTGTCCGGCGGGACAAGGAATTACAGTACTTACCCACATTTGTTCTGGACCAGGACCTGGGGGCTGCCCTGAACAAGCAGCTGCGGATTCAGGAACTGGAATCCCACCTGCCTGGGCTCCACTGCGGGTCCTGCGGCGCCCCGTCCTGCCACGCCTTTGCTGAGGATGTGATCCTGGGCCGGGCTACGGTGGAGGATTGTATCTTCAAGGTGCGGGAGCGGATGCGCTCCATGGCAGGCAAGGACGAGGCGGACGACTATCTGCCGCCCCCCTTCCGCCGCTGTCAGCCAGAACCGTCGAACAAGTAGACCATTGGGCGCGTTGCAGAACTGCTTCTCTGTAACGCGCCCTTTTGTTTCACCAACCAAAGGAGGCATAGGATGATGACAGTACAGGAATTGATCCATTCCATGGAGCTGACGGTATTCCACCTGGCTCAGCCGGAGCGACCAGTCACCGGCGGCTATGTAGGCGACCTGCTCAGCTGGGTCATGGGCCGTGCCGGTCAGGACTGCGCCTGGCTCACTATCATGTCCAACCAGAATGTGGCCGCCGTGGCTCTGATGGCCGACGTAGCCTGTGTGATTCTCACGGAAGGCGTCCAGCCTGATGCCGATCTGCTCCGCCGTGCCCAGGAAAAAGAGGTCAACCTGTTGGGGGTGGGCCAGGATACCTTTGCCGCCGCCTGCCGCTTGGGGCAGCTGTTGGCCTAAGACCAGTCTAACCAGAAAGGGGGGAAATCTCTTTGCAGTTTTATTACGACCTTCATCTACATTCTTGTTTATCGCCCTGCGGCAGCGACGAGATGACCCCCGCCAATCTGGCCGCTATGTGTGCCCTGGCCGGGCTGGAGATTGTAGCTCTCACTGACCACAACAGCTGCGGCAACTGCGCCTCCTTCTGCCGGGCCGCCCAGTCTCACGGCCTCACCGCCCTGGCCGGCATGGAGCTGTGCACCCAGGAGGAGATCCATGTGGTCTGTCTCTTCCCCGACCCGGAACGGGCGGAGGACTTCTCCAGTGAGATCGCCAAGCACCTCCCTCCGATCCGCAACAATCCCGACCGGTTTGGCAAACAGCTGCGGATGGACGACGGGGACGGCATTCTGGGTGTGGAGACCGCCTTCCTGGCTGGCAGCACCGATATTCCCCTCTATGAAGTTCCCCGCCTGGTATCCCACTGGGGCGGCACTGCCTTTCCTTCCCACATCGACCGCCCCTCCTTCTCCCTGCTGGGGGTACTGGGTCTTTGGGACCCGGACATGGGATTCTCCGCTGCCGAGCTGTCCCACCGCTGTCCCCCGGAGCTGGCACAAAGACCCGACCTGAAGGATCTTTTGCTGCTCACCAATTCCGACGCCCACTATCTGGATCAGGTGTGGGGTGCGGAGCATATGCTGGACCTCCCGGAGTGTACCCCTCAGGCCGTCATTCAGCGTCTGGCCTGCCGGGTCTGAACCTGGCCTCCGGACAACTTTCTTTACAAGAGCACTTTAATGTGCTATACTTTCCATAAAGTAACTACTGCCCTGTTGGCCCCATCCGTATTTTCTCCTCATCAGAAAAAGTACTGATGTAACAACAGGGCTATTTTTTACCTCCGCCCTTTTTGTGCAATACTTCAAATTGAACTATATGGTTTTGTATTTTTAACCATGGAAAGTCTTTACAAACGGCTTTTTTTCGCTATAATAGTGCCTTGAAAGTAAAACTAAACTAATTGTTTCAGAAAGGAAGGACGCACCTATGCCAAACTGCAAGACTGTGGTCCCCTACCGTGGGACACCTGAGCAGGAAGAACGCCTGCGGAAGGTCATCGCCGAGCACAAGGGACAGCCAGGCGCTACTATGCCTGTTCTCCAGGCCGCCCAGGAAATCTTCGGCTATCTGCCGGAAGAAGTACAGATCATTGTGGCGGAAGGTCTGGAGATTCCGCTGTCCGAAGTGTACGGGGTGGCCTCTTTTTATGCTCAGTTCACCCTGAATCCCAAGGGAAAATATCAGATCTCGGTCTGTCTGGGCACCGCCTGTTACGTCAAGGGTGCCGCCGCTATTTTGAACGCTGTGGAGCAGAAACTGGGCATCGTCCCCGGCTCCATCACCGCCGACGGCAAGTTCTCTCTGGACTCCTGCCGCTGCGTGGGCGCCTGCGGTCTGGCCCCGGTGATGATGATCAACAACGACGTGTACGGCCGTCTCACCCCCGATCAGGTAGGCCCCATTCTGGATATGTATAAGTAAAGAAGCGCGAGACGTGCGGAACAGCCGCACAGCGTGTCGGTCAGGCCACGGAGGTAATGAACGTGAAAGAAATTGCGCTGCATA
The DNA here is from genome assembly GCF_002159225.1 of Flavonifractor sp. An91. Taxonomy (NCBI): domain Bacteria; kingdom Bacillati; phylum Bacillota; class Clostridia; order Eubacteriales; family Oscillospiraceae; genus Flavonifractor; species Flavonifractor sp. An91. The sequence goes on from NZ_NFHA01000002.1 coordinate 214,044, forward strand.
TTCTGGATATTGCCCAGAACTCCATTTCCGCCAAGGCCTCTCTGGTAGAGCTTACTCTGTCAGAAACGCCTGAGTCCATTACCTTCACCATTGTGGACAACGGCAAGGGCATGAGTCCGGAGCTGCTGGCCCAGGTCAGCGATCCCTTCACCACCACCCGCACCACCAGAAAGATGGGATTGGGAATCCCGTTGCTTCGTATGGCGGTGGAACAGACCGGCGGCAGCCTGACCATTGACAGCACGGAGGGCGTGGGGACCACGGTCACCGCTCTTTTCCGCCCCACGCATATCGACTGTCCGCCGGTAGGCGACATAGCCGGTACCATCACCCTCCTGCTCCAGGGCGCGCCCCAGCTGGAGCTGCACTATACTCACACCATTGACAACAACTGTTTCCAGCTGACCACAGAAGAGCTGCGGGCTCAGCTGGGCCCTGAGATTTCCCTGGCGGAACCGGAGGTCATCCTCTGGATCAGGGATTATCTCCAGGAACAAGAAATGCTGTTACGAGAAAATAAGGGGATGAAAGCATGAAAACACTTGCAGAACTGCAGGCCATCCGGGATCGGATGCGCAGCCAGATCGATCTGCGGGACGCCGGAGACGACCGCATCCGCGTTGTGGTGGGTATGGCTACCTGCGGCATTGCCGCCGGCGCCCGCCCTGTCCTCAACGCTTTGCTGGAGGAAGTGAACAAGCGGGACCTGAAAAACGTAACGGTGTCCCAAACCGGCTGCATCGGCGTCTGCCGTTTGGAGCCCATCGTGGAGGTCTATGTGCCTGGTCAGGAAAAGGTCACCTATGTGAAGATGACTCCCGACAAGGTAGCATCCATTGTCAGTGAGCATCTGGTCAACGGCCGTGTGGTGGAAGACTACACCATCGGCGCAGCCGAGTAAGGGAGGGTGAAGAGATGAGTTTTATCCGTTCCCACATTCTGGTCTGTACCGGCACCGGTTGCTCCTCCTCCAACAGCCAGAAGATCATTGAGGAATTTGAAAAGCAGCTTGTGGCACAGGATATGGAAAAAGAGGCCAAAGTGGTCCGCACCGGCTGCTTCGGCCTGTGCGCCCTGGGTCCTATCGTCACCATCTACCCCGAGGGTGCCTGCTATACCCACGTCACTGTAGACGACGTGGAGGAGATTGTCTCCGAGCATATCGTCAAGGGTCGTATTGTCAAGCGTCTGCTCAATAAGAACGCCAGCGAGGAGGGCGCTGTCACCTCTCTGACTGAGACCCAGTTCTACAAGCACCAGCAGCGCATCGCCCTGCGCAACTGCGGCGTCATCAACCCGGAGAGCATCGACGAGTACATCGGCGTGGACGGCTACGCCGCCCTGGGCAAGATCCTCACCGAACAGATCCCGCCCCAGCAGGTCATCGACACCGTGCTGGCCTCCGGCCTCCGTGGCCGCGGCGGCGCCGGCTTCCCCACTGGCCTGAAGTGGCAGTTCACCGCCAACGCAGTAAGCCCCGACGGCGTGAAATACGTCTGTTGTAACGCTGACGAGGGTGACCCCGGCGCCTTCATGGACCGCTCCGTGCTGGAAGGCGATCCCCATACCATCATTGAGGCCATGACCATCGCCGGCTACGCCGTGGGCGCCCATCAGGGCTACATCTACGTCCGTGCCGAGTACCCCATCGCCGTCAAGCGGCTGGAGACCGCCATCGGTCAGGCCAAGGAGTACGGCCTGCTGGGCAAGAATATCTTTGATTCCGGCTTCGACTTCGACCTGGAGCTGCGGCTGGGCGCCGGCGCCTTCGTCTGCGGCGAGGAGACTGCTCTCATGCGCTCCATCGAGGGTCACCGGGGCGAGCCCAAGACCCGTCCCCCCTTCCCCGCTGTAAAGGGTCTGTTTGACCGGCCCACCCTGCTCAACAACGTGGAAACCTACGCCAACATCACCTGGATCTTCAACCACGGCGCCGAGGCCTTTGCCGCTATCGGCACCGAGAAGAGCAAGGGCACCAAGGTCTTTGCTCTGGGCGGCAAGATCACCAACACCGGCCTGGTGGAGGTCCCCATGGGCACCACCCTGCGTACCGTGGTGGAGGACATCGGCGGCGGCGTACCCGGCGGCAAGAAGTTCAAGGCCGCCCAGACCGGCGGCCCTTCCGGCGGCTGTATCCCCGCCTCCCTCATCGATACCCCCATCGACTACGAGTCCCTGGCCTCCATCGGCTCCATGATGGGTTCCGGCGGCCTCATCGTTATGGATGAGGACAACTGCATGGTGGACATCGCCAAGTTCTATCTGGAGTTCATCGTGGACGAGTCCTGCGGCAAGTGCGCCCCCTGCCGGATCGGAACCAAGCGGCTGCTGGGCCTGCTAACCAAGATCACCGAGGGCAACGGCGAGCCGGAGGATCTGGACACCATTGAGGAGCTGTGCAACCACATCAAGCAGTCCGCTCTGTGCGGCCTGGGCCAGACCGCCCCCAACCCGGTGCTCTCCACCCTGAAGCATTTCCGGGAGGAGTACGAGGCCCACATCTATGAGAAGCGCTGTCCCGCCGGCGTATGTAAGGCCCTGATCCAGTACGTGGTGGATCCTGCCAAGTGTAAGGGCTGTACCCGCTGTGCCCAGGGCTGTCCCACTGGCGCCATCTCCGGCGCGGTGCGGGCCCCCCATATCATCAACCAGTCCAAGTGTATCAAGTGCGGCGCCTGTATGGATCACTGCCGCTTTGGCGCCATCAGCAAGCAGTAAGGGAGGGAACGGACATGGACGAAAAGATGGTATCTCTGCGCATCAACGATATTCCCGTCACTGTTCCCGCCGGGACCACGGTGCTGGAAGCAGCTCGCTCCGCGGGCTTCAACATTCCTTCTCTGTGCTTTCTGAAGGACATCAACGAGATCGGTGCCTGCCGCATCTGCGTGGTGGAGGTTAAGGGCGCCAAGAGTCTGGTGGCCTCTTGCGTCTACCCCGTGGCCGAAGGCATGGAGGTATACACCAACACAGAGCGGGTTCGGAAATCCCGCCAGCTCACCCTGGAGCTGATCCTCTCCAACCACCGCATGGACTGCCTCACCTGTCCCCGCAACAGCCAGTGTGAGCTGCGTCAGCTGGCCAGTGACCTGGGTATTGATGCCGTGCGTTACGCCAGCGACAATATGTATCCTCAGATTGAAGATTCTGCCCCTCATCTGGTGCGGGACAACTCCAAGTGTGTCCTCTGCCGCCGTTGCACCGCCGTGTGCCGTGCCACCCAGGAGGTGGGCGTCATCGGCCCCAACGACCGTGGCTTTGCCACTCACATTGGCTGCGCCTTTGACCGGGATCTGAACGAAGTGGACTGCGTGTCCTGCGGCCAGTGCATCGTAGCCTGCCCCACCGGCGCTCTGTCTGAGAAGGACGACACTGCTCAGGTGTTAGCCGCCCTGGCTGATCCCACCAAGCACGTTGTGGTGGGTCCCGCCCCCTCCATCCGGGTCACCCTGGGCGAGTGCTTCGGCCTGCCCATCGGCACCAACGTGGAGGGCAAGATGGTCACCGCCCTGCGCCGTCTGGGCTTTGACAAGGTATTCGACGTGGATACCGCTGCCGACTTCACCATCATGGAAGAGGGCACCGAGTTCCTCCACCGGCTGCGCGGCGACGGAGTACTCCCCCTCATCACCTCCTGCTCCCCCGGTTGGATCCGGTATATGGAGCAGCACGCCCCTGAGATGATCCGCAACGTATCCACCTGCCGCTCTCCCCAGCAGATGTTCGGCGCACTGGTCAAGACCTACTACGCCGAGCAGGCAGGCATCGATCCCCACGATATCTTCGTGGTATCTGTCATGCCCTGTACCGCCAAGAAGTACGAGGTCCGCCGTGAGGAACAGCGGCTGCCCAATGGCTGTATGCCGGTGGACGTGTCTCTCACCACCCGCGAGCTGGGCCGCATGATCACCCAGGCCGGAATGCTCTTCGATCACCTGCCTGACGGTGAGTTTGATGAGATGCTGGGCATCTCCACCGGTGCCGCCACTATCTTCGGCGCCTCTGGCGGTGTTATGGAGGCTGCTCTCCGCACTGTGGTGGAGGAGCTGACCGGCGACGGCATGGCTCCCCTGGAGTACCACGAGGTCCGTGGTATGGAGGGCGTCAAGGAGGCCAGCTATGAGCTTCCTGGCCGCACCGTCCGTGTATGCGTGGCCTCCGGCCTTCACAACGTGAAGCTGGTGCTGGACGGTATTAAGGACGGCACCCTGCATTACGACTTTGTGGAGTTCATGGCTTGCCCCGGCGGCTGCATCAACGGCGGCGGACAGCCCATCCAGCACGCTGACGTACGCAACTTTACCGATATCAAGGCCCTGCGTGCCGCAGCGCTTTACAAGCAGGATCAGGATATGGAGTACCGCCGCAGCCACAAGAATCCGGTGGTTCAGACCGTCTATCACAGCTATCTGGGCGAGCCCGGCAGCCCCTTGGCCCACGCCCTGCTCCACTGCTCCTACATTAAGCAGAAGCGCTATCGGGTATAATGAAATAGAAAAGGCTCCCGCTGAAGCGGGAGCCTTTTCTATTTCCATTTACGTGTCTCTGCAGCTTGCTCCCAGCTTCTATCCGAGTCTTTTTTGTCAGGAACCTGTAGCAGACCTTCATTCCAGCCTATCACCAACCTACTTCCGATTCCTTTCAAAAAGCAAGTCAAACATAGCAAAAGCGGACAGCCTAAGCTGTCCGCTCTCTGTGTTGGCGTTACCTATCTTCCCGGTCCGTCTCCAGACAAGTATTTTCGGCGCAGGTGAGCTTAACTTCCGTGTTCGGGATGGGAACGGGTGGACCCTCACCGCAATCAACACCAACTTACTTTTCTTTGAAAAGAAAAGTAAGCAAAAGAAACTTTAATAACTTTCTTCTCCTTACCGTTCTTCTCAACGATAAGCACTCAATTTTAAGGGGTTCTCTATGGAGCGCCCTCAGACGCTCCATAGAGAATGGTGCGCCTTCACGGATTCGAACCGGGGACCCACTGATTAAGAGTCAGTTGCTCTACCAGCTGAGCTAAAGGCGCAGGTTTGGTGACCCGTGCGGGAATCG